>DATGQJ010000519.1:0-6415 GCA_035304265.1 Oceanobacillus sp. | reverse complement strand
AGCTTGGGGCGGGGTGGGAGCGCATCATCTTCGATTGGGCGGAACATCAGCCAACCGGACCCGAAGACTGGAATTTCCTCAACGTGGACGAACGCTGGCTACAAGCCGCCCGCGATTGCGATCGTGAGGTGGTTGCCATCGTGAAACATACGCCCGACTGGGCGACGGACGGCATACCCGGTCCCGGTGTTCCCAACGGGTTGTATCTGCCGGTAGACGATCCCGATAATCTGTGGGCGAATTTCATGCGCCGCGCCGCCGAATGGTACGCGCCGCTTGGCGTCAACCGCTTCATCATTTGGAACGAGCCGGACATCCCGCGCGATGTCTACGGCTTCGAGTTCGAGGGCAGTATAGAGGATTACGCTCAGTTGCTGCGCGTTGCCTATCTCGCTGCAAAAGAGGGCAATCCCAACGTGAGTATCCATCTGGCGGGCACAACCTACTGGCACGACGTGAACGCCGGACAGCGTCTGTACGTCGATAGGCTGCTGGAACTTCTCACCACCGATCCTGAGGCTGAGGCAAACGGATTCTATTTCGACGCGCTCACCCTGCACATCTATTTTCGTTCGGACACGGTTTACACCATCGTCCACGAGATGCGCGACGTTCTGGAGCGCTATGGCTTAGGCGACAAAAGCATCTGGATTGCCGAAACCAACGCCTCGCCCAACCTCGATCCGCTCTGGCGTGTCGAGCGTCCGCAGTATCAAATCACGCTCGATCAGCAGGCGGCGTTTCTGGTGCAGGCGGCGGCACTTGGGCTGGCGGGCGGCGCGGATCACATCGGCGTTTACAAATTCTTCGATTGGTCGCTGCCAGAAGGCGCAGAATCCTTCGGCTTGATTCGCGCTGATGGTTCGCGGCGTCCCGCTTTCTATACGTGGCTAACCGTCATCGAACATTTTAACGGCGTACAATCCGCAGCGCTGGCACAAACCGAAACCGCCAATGTCGTTCGGTTGTCGCGTGATGATGGTAACGAGGTGGTTGTCGCATGGGCGCGGGACGCGAATGGGGCGGCATTACAGGTAGAGGCAACGGACGAGCAGGCGCTTTTGCTCGATCAATATGGTAATATGATGCAGGTGCGTCCGGTCAATGGCATGTACACATTGGCGCTGCCTCCGGCGGCGTGCAGCAGACGTGATGGCTGTCCGGTGGGTGGCATGGTCACGATGCTGGTGCAGCCGCAGGGCGAGGCGCAGGTGATCGAAATCGACGGGGCGGTGACGCTCTCTTTTGATGAGGAATGAGTTATGGCAGAAGGAAAAGCGCCGAAGCAGTTTAGTTACGGTGGGCAGGCGGTCATCGAAGGTGTGATGATGCGCGGGGCACACAAGGCGGCGATTGCCGTCCGTGACCCACAGGGCAACATCGTCGTCCACGAGCAGCCGTTGAACGCGGCACTATATCGCGGCAAGATCAGCAAGACGCCGTTCGTGCGCGGGCTGGTCGGCTTGTGGGACGCGCTCGGTCTGGGGACGCGGGCGCTGCTGTGGTCGGCGGATGTGGCGCTTGGCGAAGAGGACGTGAACTTCAACGGACCGCTCGGTTGGGGGACGCTGGCAGTCTCGTTCATCTTCGGCATCGGCTTGTTCTTCATCCTCCCGACGGCAGCGGCAAGCGGGGTGGAAAATCTACTCGGCTTTGAAGAACAATCTTTCCTCGTCAACCTGATTGAAGGCGTTGTCCGGCTGGGCATTCTTATCGCCTATATCTGGCTGATCGGCAGGCTGCCGGACGTGAAGCGGTTGTTCGGCTATCACGGTGCGGAACACAAGACCATCAATGCCTACGAAGCCGGTGCGGAACTCACGCCCGAAGTCGTCGCCCAATATCCCATCGAACACCCGCGCTGTGGGACGGCATTTTTGCTCACCGTCGCCTTTGTCAGCGTGCTAGTGTTCGCGGTGCTGGGCAGACCGCCGTTCATCTGGTTGGTGATTTCGCGCGTCCTGCTCATTCCGGTGATTGCGGGCATCTCCTACGAAATCATCCGTTTCACTGCCAGAAATATGCACAACCCGATTGTGCGCCTCATCATCGTGCCCAATCTCGCGCTGCAACACCTGACTACTCGCCAACCCGATCATTCCATGATTGAGGTGGCGATCACGGCGTTCAAGCGCGTGTTGGTCTCTGAGAGTGTCCTCAGCGAAGAGGAAGCGCCAATCCCGCAAACCATGTCGGAGCAAGCTGCCGCGTCCGGGGATTGAGCCAATGACAGCGCAGGAAGCAGTTCCCTCAACAACCGATTTGCGGAAGTACATCGAAAAACGCTATTACGGTGAGCGTCCTCATATTCGTGGACGGCGGTTGCTGGTTTCGATGGTTGCGGCGAATGCTGAGGCAAATAACTGGACTATCGCTGAAACTGCTCGCAATTTTGGCATTTCAGAACCGGAAGTGTTTGCCGCGCTGCTTTATTACCGTGAGCACAAAGACGAGATGGATGCTCAGGATGTAGAAGAACAGCGTCAGTTTGACGAGATGTACCGTTTGCACGGTGAGCAGCAAGGGTGATCAGCTTCTATTTCGATGAGCACATTGCTCGTGTAGTGGCGGAAGGCTTGATTGCCCAAGGCTATCAAGTGACGATGGCAATCGATGTCGGTATGGAAGGCAAAGATGATGATACTGAACATCTTGCACTTGCCGCCGAAAAAGGTCTGGTTATGGTGACGTTTGATCGACCTTTTGCAGGGCGAACCATGTCATGATCATGCAGGCTTGATATGCCTCTCGGAGAGTATTCGCCACGACATCGGCGCTATCATCCGGGTATTGAGTGAGTTTGCAAACCAACATACCCCTGAAACAGCACAAGGGCGGGTCTTTTGGCTCAAGTAGGGTACGAGGTGGACGACATCGCGCGTTACCACATCGAATGGCGGCAGGCATTAGCGGGAGCAAATGACCCGGATCATGGGATCACCTGCTCTCCATCGCTCCACTTTGGCTGACCTTCTGGACGACGTATAAGCCGTAACTAAGTCTGCGCCCTAGATGCGGTTGATAGGACATAATTGATCACTAGAGTCCTATGATCCCCGTGTATATGTTGCCGATGCTTGCACCTATGAACCCCAATATGACAATAACGACAATCGCCACAACGATGAATATGATGATGTACTCAACGAGGTACTGAGAACAGTCTTTGGTTTTCGAGTCTTCATAAGCGACGACTACTCACGCTATCGCGAACATGACCTAACAATGCTACGCCCCCTTCGGCAGCGTTTCTAACCGTTTCTGTAAATAGCGGTCAATTGCCTGTGCCAGCAGGTCGAGTGATTCGCGGTACGCCGCATCGTCGGTGAAGTCGATGTCTGCGCCTTTGGCAAGTCCGTATAATCGTTCTTCCACCGACACCGGACGGTAAAGCACAGGCACAATCGGGCGGTCATAAATCTCCGCCCAGCGAATTTCCTCTTCAATGTGCTTGGACTTCATCGAATCCGGCGACAGGATGATCATAAATACTTTTGTGTGGTAGATGGCGCTGCGTATCTCGTTGCCGAAGGGCAGCCCCGGCGCGTCCTTGGCGTACCACCACACCAGATACCCCATCGTTTGCAGGTCTTCAATCAGCCGTTCGACCCACTCACGGTCTTTGTCGGAACTGGACGTGAATACCTGAAAATCGGCGAGCAGTGGCGCGGGCAATACCGCCTGCTGCGCGTTTGCCTGCCCGTGATGCGGTGAATGAGCGCGGCGGGGCGGCGGGCGACGTGCGTTGGTTCGCAGCACGACAAACATTGCCGCTCCCGATACTCCGAGCGAGAGCGCCGCTACCAATCCTGCAAGCAGGATCGGAGTATCGTCCCGCTGCGCCAGTGGAGCGATGAGCGCCAGTTCCGTTGCAGAGAGACTACCTTCCTCTGTCGCGCGTATGGCGGAAACCGTTTGGGCTACGGCAACTTCGATACTTGAGGTATCTAGCGTGGGGATGAGGGCACCCGCAGTTGGTGAAATGATTGGCGGCGTTGCCCGCCGGGTGGCTGTCGTCTGCGGTGTATTGGATTCTTCTGCGTTGACGCCTTGCGCGATTGCTGTCGCGGTGAGATTATCGGATACTTCCCTTGTGGACTCGATGCCGGGTGGTAATGCGCTGCTTGACATCATCGATATGACATAAATCACGAGTATACCGAGGATCAGCCCGATGATTGCCATTATCCAGATCGGGAATCCGGCACGTTTCGGTGCAGAGATTGGTCGAGCAGGAGCCGGTATACCCTGTGGAGCCATTGGTATGTGATCGAGTGTTGGCTCCGCTGTCCTGGCTCTTGCGGTGCTGGCTTGCGGCGCGGGAAAGCTCGTGACCGCATCCGCCGCCAGCGCGATCTTTTGCAGCGCGGATTCAATCCCTGCTGTCGCATCGATGAACTGGAAGTTGAGCACCGCCTGCGGAATGTCTGCCGGAGCGAGAATCACCGGAATGACCGGCTTTTTCTGGCTCAGAACGTAGAGCAGTTCGTTTTGCAGCCATGGGGATGCATTCGCGTTGGGACTGTGCAGATACACGTAAGCGTCGGCGGCACGGATGGCGCTCTCCGTCCTCTCACGCCAGTTCGAGCCGACCCCGACTGCCTCACTGGTTTGTACGCTGTATCCCTGACCGACCAACACCTGCTCGATCTGTGAGGCAGCAGCGGAATCCTGACGGGCATGACCCACGAAAATCCCAACCATGACGCTTCCCCCTATAGCAGATAGCTATGGGACTAATCGTAGTCAATTTTCAGGATCGGGCAACAATTCGTACACCACCACGTCCCCCAGAGAAGTGACGTGGCGCAGGCGCGGCTGTGTGTCCACCTCGTCCATCGTGAACGACTGATCGTAACTCAGCGCGGGAACCGTGATCAGGACGTAGTGAACGCCCCATTGCTCTAACTGGTCGAGCGCCGCGTCGTCGGGGAAGGTATACAGGTCGGGATGGCGCTGGCGATACAACAGCGGCAAATACGTGCCATAGCCAAACACCACTGGCTTCTGGTGATAGCGCGTGTACAGCATCGCGGGACCGCTCAGGGCTTCAGGGATAGGATATTCCATGATCGGCGCGTTGTCCGGTTGTTCTGCCAGCCACAAATCCACCGGACGCGGCTCGACTCTGGTTTGTGGAAACGGACCGATCCATGCTGCGAACAGCACCAGTACCAGCGCGATGACAGCGCCACTGTAACGGATACGCGGTGTCAGCGTTCCCAAGCCGAGGATCAACCCCGCACCTGCCAACAAACTACAACCGAGCATGACGAAGATCGAAAAACGTCCCCAACTGCGCAGGCTGTCGGCGAACGGCATGATTTCGCGCACGATATAGGCGGGCATTGGAACGTTCAGCGGCAGCCGCGAGAGATAGAGGATTGGACCCAGACTGAGGATGAAGGCGGTCACGACCAGCGCCTTGAGCGCACGCCAGTTTTTGCCTTTGGTTTCTCTCCACGCGAATAACGTGAGCACAATCGTGATCCATCCAATCGAGATCACGAACTCGGTCATCATCGGCGATGGAAAGGGCCACATGACTTTCTGAACCGTGTTCCCCCACAGGGGATGCAGCGGGTTGGGCATGACGTAATCGGTGGGGCTAGCAGACCAGAACGCCGCTTCTTCCAGCGGCACGTAGGTTGCGCCTTCGGTATTCAATTGCAGATACGGGATCAGGAACGGCACGCACAACACGGCGGTGATGATGGCGGCGACCCCTAATGCGATATAGCTGCGCCGGTCCGTCAGCAGTTGGCGAATGCTCTCCACGCGGAACAGCGCATACACCGGAAGCAGCAGTATCAGCATGAACGGGTAATACCACGAAGACAGCGCCGAAAGGCTGAAGAATAATCCTGTGAATGCCGCATCCCGTAGCTCTCGCCGTTCCAGCCACCAATCGAAAAACAGCAGCGTAAGCACCAGCCATTGCGTATCGGACATCGGGACGTGTCCGGTCAGCTTTTGCATCCGGTAGGCGCAAAAAGCAAGCGCTGCGCCAGCGAAAAATGCAGCGAGAAACAAAAGGCGCGAGTCCGACCAGACGCTTTCTTCGTTGGGTTCACCCTTTACCCGCGCAGGGGATGAGGGGGTTAACCGCGCCAGCCATCGCCGCGCCAGCGCATACATCGCCCATCCGGTGAGGATGAATGAGGCAAGCGCGGATAAGTTATAGGAGATGATTTCCCCGAACAGCAGCGTAAACGGGATCATGCCGAACGTGTGTACCGGTGTGATTTCCCCATACGCGAGGGGATAACCAAATGGAACGTAAATATCGGGGTGGAAGAATGGCGAAATCCCACGCTCGAAAATCGCGTGCGGAACCCACCACATCTTCCACAAATACTCGAAGTTATCCAGCTTCGCGCCGCCGAGCACGTGGGTGTTCAGGTTGAGAATCAGC
>DATGQJ010000518.1:0-3281 GCA_035304265.1 Oceanobacillus sp. | reverse complement strand
GCCGTCTCGGTGGGCATCTTATAGTAGCCCTTCATCAAATTGGGTCCGCGCATGATCAGTTCGCCCACTTCGCCCACCGGCACTTCAGTTACGCCGTCGTCGAGACTGACAATCTTGGCTTCCACATCCGGCAGCGGCATTCCGATGGAACCGGTCTTGTTCATGCCATAAAGCGGGTTCGAGTGTGAGGCGGTAGGCATTTCACTCATGCCAAAACCTTCGTACAGGTTCGAGCCGCCAGCCACTTCAAATTCCTTCTTGGTGGTCGGCGGTAAGGGCGCTGCGCCGCTGCTGGCGATCAAAAACGAATCCAGCCGCACCCGCCCAGACTTCACCGAAGGATGATTGACGACGGCGTTATACATCGCCGGAACGCCAAGAAACACGTTCGGACGGTAATGCTGGATAATGCCCACGATATTGTCGATGTCGCGAGGATCGGGCACGAGCACAATTCGCGCTCCCGATGAGATCGCCTGACTGAGCAACACCACCAGTCCAAACGAATGGAACAACGGCAGCACCCCCAGATAGACCAGAGTGCTGCGGTCAATGCCTGCCAGCTTGCCTTCAGTCACCGATGTCCACGCCATGATTTGCAGGGTATTCGCAACCAGCGCTTTGTGGGTTGCCATTGCGCCTTTAGAGACGCCCGTCGTCCCGCCCGTGTACTGGAAAATGGCAAGATCATCGCCCGTCACCGTCTTTTCCGGTTTCTGACCTGCGTATTTGGCGATCAATTCTTGCAGCCAGAAATCGCCCGATTGCAGCGTGTCGAGCCGGTGTCCAGCCTTCTTCTCTTTTGCCAGCGTGAACAAGGTTCGCGCAAGTGGGGTCAGGAATTCTTTGACGTTGCTGACGATGACGTGTTTAACTTTGGTTCCCGACTGTATCTTCTTGATCAGCGAGTAAAACAACGTGATGGTGATGACGAATTCCGCCTCGCAGTCGTTGATCTGGAACTGCATTTTGTCGGGGGGATAAGTTGGGTTGGTTGCTGCCACCACCCCACCCGCTTTCAGCACGCCGTAATAGGCAATGGCGAACGCCGCGACGTTGGGAATGACAATCGCCACTCTATCGCCTTTTTTCAGCCCCAGATTCATCAGCGCACACGCCAACGCATCCGACGCTGAATCCAGTTCACTGTAGGTCATCTCTTGCGCCTGATGACCTACCAGCGGCAGTTTAGCGTCGGTGATCAAGGCGACCTGATTGGGCATTTTTCGCGCCATCTCGCGCAGCAAGTCGTGGAGGGGAATATTTGGATAAGGCTCCAGTGTATGTGGCACGCCGGGGTCGTAATGCTTCAGCCACGGTTTGTCATCGTAAGTAACCATTCTTGCAAAAACTCCTTTATCAGCAACTCTCTTGGATCGATACTTTACGTCATAGGCGGGTCAAAATTGTAATAAGGATGTGGCAGTAAATCCCTCGCTTTTACTTTTACCAGCTTACCCTCCACCAAAAGGATGACCATCGCGTCCGGCATATAGTCGAGCATCAACTGGCGGCAGTTGCCGCAGGGTGATAGCGGGGCGTGCGCCTCATTCCAGCCTTCTACAGCGATGATGGTGAGGAATTCACGCTCACCGCTGCTGATAGCAGTGCCTATCGCAATCGGTTCTGCACAGGGTCCATAACCGCACGTGTCGATATTCACTCCGGCGTAGATTTTGCCGGAAGCGCACAGCACCGCCGCGCCCACACTGTGTCTACCCTCGCGGCGGTTGCGCACCACCACGTCAATCGCCGCATCGATCACACGCTGATCGGTTTCGTCGAGTGGGAAATATTGCATCACTCTGTAATCTCCACCATCGCATTCGACAGCACGACAGCATCGCGCTCTGCAACTTTGCAACGAAAGATGACCTGATTACCCTCTTTCCACATCTCCGTCACCAGCATTTCGCCGGGGAAAACGTGTTTCACAAAGCGCACTTTGATGCTCTTGAACCGTGCCGGATCGTTGTCGCAAAAGTGCTTGAGCACAGCACGCGCCGCGAATCCGAATGTACACAACCCGTGCAGAATCGGCTTCTCGAAATTGCCGATTGCCGCCATCTTCGGGTCAGCATGAAGCGGGTTGGTATCGCCGGAAAGTCGGTACAGCAGCGCCTGCTTTTCGGACGTGCGTTCGCTCATCACGGCATCCGGTGGGCGATCCGGCGGAACGTTTACGTCGCCGGATGGTCCGCGCTCGCCACCAAACCCGCCGATTCCGCGAATGAACATCGAAGACTGGTTGAATGCGATTTGCTCGCCGTTCTCGTCGTAGCACGGCACGTCATTGACGATCAGCGCCCCACTGCCCTTGTCGTAGACGTTTGAGATTCTTGGGCGGCAGGTGATGACTCCTGAAGTCTTGAGCGGCTTGTTGATTTCGAGATACTGCTCGCCGTGCAGGAGCATCATCGGATTGAACGTCAGCCCCGGCAGCGAACCCGTCAGCAGCACGTCGATCATGCGCGAAGGAAATAACACGGCGAAGGTGGGCAGTACCTTGAAGCCTTCACTGCTCAACTCATAGACGAACTGCAATTCTTTCTGATCCAGCGGATCGGCGGGTGCGCCCACACCGAGCGCGTATAGGGATACGTCGCGTTCGGTATATCGAAACTGGAACGGCTCGAACTCGTAGCCCAAAATCTGATTTAAATCCACAGCAGGGGTAGCCACTATAAACCTCACACTTTTCACTAAAAATGTAGACAACATTATAGCCGGAATGCATGGCGCACCGAAAAGCTGAATTTTCAGGTTACAATACATGGACACGTGAGCAGGAAACGGGACAAGACTCATGTCCTCAGATCACTTTGTATTGAATCATCTGCGCAATCTGCCGATGTTTGAACGGCTGTCGCCACAGCAGTTGGCGCTGGTGGCAAACGCCTTTCAGGTGATTCGCTATGAGCCGGGGCAGCTTGCCTTCCGGCAGGGGCAACCACTGCGCGGCATGATGGTGTTCGTGTCCGGGCGGGGTGTGCTGACGCGCATCGGCGCGGATGGTCTGGAAGATCGACTCGGCACGGTGGAAACCGGACAGTACGTCAACGAACGAGCGCTGTATACCGAAGGCGTGGAAACGGCATCCCTGCGAATTGTCGAACAGTCAGTCGTATTGTTTCTTGACCGCAGGCGCTTCTTGAATCTCATCCTCCAGAATCCCGAAATACGCACCAATTTACGTATGACTACTGCGCCGGATACCCGCCAACCGTCGCGTAAGTTCTTCAAAGGGCAGCGTGAGGACGAAACCGTGCTGCATATCTTCC
>DATGQJ010000517.1:0-4600 GCA_035304265.1 Oceanobacillus sp. | reverse complement strand
GAACACCCGGCATTTCCGATCCCGGATTTGAGTTGATTCAGGAAGCAATTCTGCGTGGTATTCGCATCGAGCCGCTGCCCGGGGCAAACGCCGCAATCACGGCGCTAGTCGCGTCGGGGTTGCCTACCGACAATTTCATGTTTGTGGGTTTTCTGCCGAAGAAAGCCAAAGCGCGGGCAGATGCGCTCCACGCCCTAAAGCCACAAACGTGTACATTGATCGCCTACGAAAGTCCCAACCGCCTGATCGAATTGCTGGAAGCGATTATCGAGGTGTTAGGAGATCGTCCGGTCTGCGTAGCGCGGGAAATCACCAAAATTCATGAGGAGTTCTTTCGCGGCAGCGCCAGCGACGCACTTACCCATTATCGAGAACACTCGCCACGCGGCGAGGTCGTGGTCATCATTGGCGGCGCAGCGCCAGAAATGACGCCGGTGTGGGATGAAACACAGGTACGCTCTCGTCTATTGGAACGACTGGCGGCGGGCGATTCGCTCAAAGATGCGGCGAAAGCGATCAGCGGCGAATCAGGTTGGGATAGACGGAGGGTGTACCAGCTAGGGCTGGACGCTAAAAACTCACCCTAGAAATCCCCCCTAAACACGCTACAATAACTGCCCGATATTTGTTACGAACCGCCACTTTAAGCAAAATTCGCTACGGCGAATGAGGTAGAACGAGGTTTTTTGATGGGATCATATCACGGACCCAAAGCACGAGTGCAACGTCGTTTCGGCGAGGTGTTGATCCCTCGTGCCAAGTACCAGAAAATTCTGGAAAAGCGTCCTTATCCGCCGGGCGATCATGGTAAGGAAAAACAGTACCGTTCTGGTCGCCGCAGCGACTATGGTACGCAGCTTAATGAAAAGCAAAAGCTGGCTTTTATCTATAACATCCGCGAAGCACAGCTACGACGCTACTTCCTCCGCGCCCGCCGCCAACCCGGTAACACGGGTGAAAACCTGCTGGCGCTGCTAGAACGCAGACTCGACAATCTGGTCTACCGTGCGGGGTTTGCCCCGACGATCTGGGCTGCTCGCCAGTTAGTGAAGCATGGTCACATTCTGGTGAATGGACAGCGGGTAGACTTGCCATCGTATCTGGTCGTGCCGGGACAGGTGCTCTCGGTGAAAGAATCCATGCGCAAGAATCCCCACGTGATCGAGTCGATGGAAGGCACCGCCTACAATCTGGAATACCTGACAGTCGATAAAGACAATTTCTCGGCAACCTTTTTGCGTATCCCAGAGCGTCAGGAAATTCCCGTTCCTGTACAGGAACAGCTTATCGTCGAGTTCTACACACGACTCACGTAAGCTATCTACAGTCAAAACAAAAGCCCTGCGAACAATCGCAGGGCTTTTTGTTATCCCGAAGGTTCAAGGCTGGCACAGTCGGGTAGCCCGGTGACGACGCTGATGTTGAGCTTCCAACCAGACTCAACGGCTGTGTTTTGCCACTGCTCGAACGGCACTTCACAGCGATACTCATTCTCGCCTGAACGCAGCACCAGAACGTAATGTTCCTCACGTTCACCCTCGCGCTCGCAGCCAATACAGGTGCCGCTGCGGGTGATATTGGTTTCGGGCCAGAGTGGAGCCGCGCTTAGGCTCATCCCGCTCGCATTCACGGTACGCTGTTGCTCCCAGCGATCCACAGTGAAATAGCAACGGTCATCGTAAACCGGCTCTTCACGGTAATTCGGACGGCATACCTCGTCTTCGCGGAATGTGCCATCTCCCTGATCCACCCGTTCGATTTCACAGGTCTCGCCATCCTGCACGCGACGTGTCGAACGCTGCTCTTCGCGCACCGAGATACCGTAAGCATCATCGGGCATATCGTCACACCATGCACTGTCCTCGACAGGACGGAATTCTTCGACGGTGATGACGCGCTCCCATTCGTGTCCGGAGACGTAAGCAACCGCCTCCCGCCGCCAGAAAATCGCGACGAGGACAGCGATGATCACCAGCGCGACAATGCCAAGCACGATGTACAACGTGCGATTACTGCGCTTCGGCTGGTCTTGCAGCACTCCGATGCGGCGCATCTCGCTCTCAAATTTTTCCTTCTCGATGTCACGCTCCGCGCCTGCCGTGAATGCTTCCCCGCCCCGCCGTCGTTCGCTGCCGACGGTCTGGGCGCGAGTCGCGTTCTCCAATGGAGCGCCGCACTGCTGACAGAATTGGCTATCCCCAGCATTCGGCGTGTTACACGAGGCGCAGATCAGGTCTGCACCACGCGAAACATAATTCTGGACGGCGATTTTCTCTTCATCGGAAGGAAAGCGGCGGGTGGCGGGGTCTTGCGCCGCGCCGCAGTTCGGGCAGAACTTGTGGGACTTTGCAGGTAGGTTTTTCGACCCACAATACTTGCAGTCCCAGATCATCTCGTAAACGCCACGTTCTTCACGACGCTCTTGATTCGGCGGTGTCAATGTCAGCCCCCTTGAATGTGGACATAGTTCTAAAATCCATCATAGCACAGCGTGAGATTCTTGCTGGTATAAAATTACGTGATCTCGTCTGGCGGCGTTAGATTGAGGCGCAGCGCCCACATGGAGCCAAAAGTACACAGGTAAAACATCATCTTCGCCATTTCTTGTGGCGAGTATGGTAGGTCATTTTCCAGCCACCAGCGCATGACTCCGATCTCCGCCCCCGCCATAAAACTGGCGATAAACCCCGATGGAACGCGGCTGTTCCCATCTGACGGTTCAAGCGGTTTCACGAAGCCTTCCTGAAGCTGCGCCTCAAGATACTGAAGCACACGCTCGACAAACACCGCTGAACCTTTTGAACTGAACATAGCACGGTAAAAATCGGCATGGGCAGCCACATGCTCGAAATCGTCTGGCGCAAGCAGCCTTGGCGTGATGCCTTCGCGTTCAAGCTCTTCACGGCTTAACGGTTGTAATCGGGCAACCAACTCGTTGTACATCTCGATCAGGCTAGTTAAGAGCAGCTCTTCTTTATCGCGATAATGCAAATAGAAGGTCGTGCGGCTCACGTTGGCTTTGTCGGTAATGTCCTGAATAGAGATATTCTCGTAGCCACGCTCAATGATGAGCGCCATCAACGCATCGCGCAGTAGTTGGCGGGTGCGTTGAATACGCCGATCCACTTTCTCTTCAACTGCCATTTTCTGAACACCTTGTCTATTAAACTACACTGCGCAAAATTTGGTTGTTGACAGGCAAAATCAGTTTCATATCATAGTTATTGTACACACTGTTCAGAAAACCACAAGTTGACCATTTAGAGGGTTGTACTATGTCAACACTGCGAATCCCACCGGGTCCGCCGCCAGTGAAGAATCCATTTGCCATCATGCGGCTGTACTCGGAAACCAAACGTGACCTGCTTGGCTTGGTTGCCCGCTGGTTCCACGAATACGGTGACATGGTGAAATTGGAAATCATGGGCGACAGGCAGTACGTCATGGCTCACCCCGATCACCTGCATGAAGTGTTGGTGACGAAAGCCGACAAATTCCACAAAGACCGTGATTACACCGATCCGCATCGTGGACTGGCGCGTTTTCTCGGCAATGGGCTGCTCACCAGTGACGGTGAGTTCTGGAAGCGCCAACGTCGCCTTGCCGCACCTGCATTCCATTCCAAACGGATCGCGGCATATGCCGACACGATGGTCGGAGTCACCCGGAAAATGCTTGACCGATGGACAGACAACGCCGAACTCGACTTCAACGACGAGATGATGCGAACAACGCTCGAGATTGTAACCAAGGCATTGTTCCATACCGATGTGTCGGAAGAGGCAAGCCGAATCGGGAATGCCGTCACGGTTTTGCAGCATATGTCATCCGAAGGGGCGAATTTGCTGGCGCTGCTGCTGCCCTATTGGCTTCCGACACCACAGCGTCTCCGCGAGGCGCGTGCCGTTCGTGACCTTGACGAAATCGTCTACAGTTTGATTGCAGAACGGCGTGAGGCGGGAACACCAGACCTCGGCGATCTGCTGTCCATGCTCATGCTCGCACGAGATGAAGACGGCAGCCACATGAGCGACAAGCAGCTACGCGATGAGACCGTGACCATTTTCCTCGCGGGTCACGAGACTACCGCCAACACGTTGAACTGGGCGTTCTACCTGCTCACGCAGAATCCGGAAGTGGAAGCCAAGCTCCACCACGAACTGGATACCGTTTTACAGGGGCAACCACCTACACTGGAAGACCTGAAGCGACTGCCCTATACCGAGATGGTCATCAAGGAGTCGATGCGGTTATATCCCCCCGCTTACGGCGTTGGGCGTCTCGCTATCGAGGACACGACCATTGGCGAGTATGACGTGCCCAAGGGAACGAGCATTGGCATCTTCACCTACTTCATGCATCGTGACCCGCGCTGGTGGGACAATCCAGAAGCATTTATACCGGAACGCTTCAGTCCGGAAAATGAGCCAAACATCCGGCGCTACGCCTATCTACCGTTTGGCGCGGGACCGCGTGTATGCATCGGCAACAGTTTCGCCATGATGGAAGCGCAGATCATGCTGGCAACCATTGCACAGCGCTACGAGCTGAGACTTGCGCCGGGGCAGCGGGTCGAACCTGAACCGCTGATCACCCTGCG
>DATGQJ010000516.1:0-2822 GCA_035304265.1 Oceanobacillus sp. | reverse complement strand
GCCGCGCTGGTCTTTTCGACGGGCTACCAGACCAACGTCGGCACAATTTCGGCGCTGGTACAGAAGGGCGATTACGTCATCATCGACAAAGACGATCATGCCAGCATCGTCGATGGCTGTTTGTTGAGCCGGGGCGAGATGAAGCGCTTCCGCCACAACGACATTAGCAGCCTTGACGATGTTTTAAGCAAGTTGCCCCCCGAAGCGGGCAAGTTGGTCGTGGTGGACGGCGTGTACAGCATGGGCGGCGACATCGCCCCACTGCCGGAAATCGTCGCCATCTGCAAGAAACACGGCGCACGAATCATGGTGGACGACGCGCACGGAATTGGTGTGACCGGCGGTGGGCGCGGAACGGCGCATCACTTCGGCTTGACCGACGACGTTGACCTGATTATGGGCACGTTCAGCAAGAGCTTCGCTTCCATCGGCGGGTTCATCGCTGGAAGCGCCGATGTGATTCACTATATTCAGCACCATGCCCGTTCCCTGATCTTCTCGGCAGCGCTGACTGCGCCGAACGCGGCGGCAGCGTTGAAGGCGCTCGACATTATGGAGACCGAGCCTGAACTGGTCGAGACGCTGTGGGATAATGCCGAGTACATGCGCAAGGGCTTGATCGAGATGGGCTACGATACGGGCAAGAGCAATACACCTGTGATCCCCATCTTGATTCGCGACGACTTCCGCACTGTGATGGCGTGGCACGCCCTCATCAGCGAAGGCGTCTACACCAATCCGGTTGTGCCGCCCGGAGTTCCACCGGGAAGCAGTCTGCTGCGCACCAGCTATATGGCGTCGCACACCAAAGAGCATCTGGATCGGGCGCTTCAAGCATTCAAGGTGGTGGGCGAACGGCTTGACCTGTTACAGCCGAACCGCGAACTGACGACAGTTGGCGAATAGGTCAACTCATGCCGCAATTTAAACGGGACGCCGATCAGCGTCCCGTTTGCTTTTCCTAACAAATCATCGCGGGTCTTTAGATTTCACGCCTTCTTTTTCGGCGATCAAAACGCGGGCACGCTCGATTGCCGCCTCGCGCGTGTCATACCACTCTGTGATCAAGTTGGTGACTTTGCCGAGTATATTGGCTGCCATCGTCGCAAGATAAGGTGGATGTACCAAAAGTGCTGCGTAGGGAACGCGGGTTTTTGCAAGCGAGCTTCGTAGCCCACGTAAATCGAACGGGATGGTGTGGAGTTCGGACATATCCACGACTTCAATGTAATAATCTTCACCATGCTCGTCGTTTAACCGGGTAATTTCACTTCCCAGTGATGCAATTTCATCTATTGTGGTAGAACCGGACAAGACGAGCAGATAGATGTGGTCTTCGATTCTGGTGAGTTGGATAGCCATAGGAACATCCTGAGCAACATAGTCGGCATTTAAACCCATCATAGATCACGATCAAATTAATAAAGTGTTGAGAAATATTTGGAACTTAATGATTTATGTGAATTTCGTATGTCACCTTGAGGCATGAAAAAGGGGTCTGGAATTCTCCAAACCCCTTCGTCGTGATTGATTAACGAAGCCGATTACGCAGCTTCCGATTTCGTATCTGCTTGTTCGTTGCTCGGTGCGCGTCCTCGCGCCAGCAGCATGTAGGCGACTGGAACGACCAGCAGCGTCAGCAGGGTGCTGCTGAACAATCCACCGATCACCACCGTACCGAGTTCCGATGCGATGATCGCACCATGCGACAGCCCGATTGCCAGCGGCAGCAGCGCCATGATGGTCGCAATCGCGGTCATCAGAATCGGGCGCAAACGACGACCACCCGCCTCGACCAGCGCATCGTAGACTCCCATGCCGCGCTCACGACGGTTGCTCTGCACCCGGTCAATCAGCACGACGGCATTGGTGACGACGATACCGATCAGCATCAACAAACCGATCATCGCCGAAATGCCGAGCACGCGGTTGGTCAGCGTGAGCAGCACCGCCGCACCCACAGGAGCGACGATGATGCTCAGGATGATGTCCAGCCAGTGAACCAGCGACCCAAACGTGATGATCAGAATGACGATGACGATACCAATCGCAATGCCCATCGCCGTGATCATACTGGCGAAGCCCTGCGTTTGTAGCTCGGTCTCAAAGCCTTCGCTCACGCTGATGGTATCCGGCAAGTCGGGAATGGCGAGCACCGCTTCCTTCGCCTCAGCAGTCACGCCAAGTGTATTCTCGGTTTCGAGTTCGGCGGTGAAGCGCACGGCGGGTTCTCCGTCGATACGGATGTAAGTGGTCGGCGCATCGTCGGATGCTTCGCCCACCAGCAGGAGATTGCTGGTTGCATTGGCGAGACCGGGTACGTTGTTCAGCGTATCGATCACGCTCTGATTGACGGCGATCAAATCTTCCTGAGGACCGGAAAGCACCAGCGCGAAGCCGCCAAAGCCCTGTTCACTGAGGGATGCAGCCGATACGGTGACGTTCCCTTCGCCGAAAATTGCCTCTGCCTGCTCGCGTACTTGCTGCGTGAGCGCATCCAACTGCGAGGAATCTTCCACAATCAGAGTGATCGATGCCAGATTTTCCGACACCGATCCACCGCCTACGAAGAAGCTCTCAAGCGACAGACCGCCGCCGCCCACCGTGACCTGAACGCGGCTGATGACGCCTTCCGGCACAGAGGTTTCGATCCACTGTTCAAGCTGCTCCACTCGTGCGTTGGTGTCGATGATTTTGGTTCCGGCGGGCATTTCCACGTTGACGCTGATCTGCGGCTCACCGAACGAGGGCAGGAACGCAACCGGGCGTGTGCCGAACAAAACCCCGCCGATGATCAGCGAGACGAACGCGATACCGAGTAC
>DATGQJ010000515.1:0-5502 GCA_035304265.1 Oceanobacillus sp. | reverse complement strand
ATCAAACAACCGACGGGCAGGTTGCCCGCGATCCAATCATCATCTGCCGTAACGTCAACAAGTGGTATGGCGAGTTTCACGTGCTGCGCGACGTGAACGTGGAAGTGATGCCGCAGGAAGTTGTGGTCGTCATCGGTCCCTCCGGCTCAGGCAAATCGACCTTCATCCGCTGCATCAATCGCCTTGAGGAGCATCAGGAAGGGCAGATCATCGTTGACGACATCGAACTGAGCCATGACGTGCGCAATATTGCCGCCATCCGCCGCGAGATCGGGATGGTCTTTCAGCAGTTCAATCTCTTCCCGCATTTGACGGTGATGCAGAACATCACCCTTGCACCGATGAACGTGCGCCACATTCCCAAAGACAAGGCGGAGGCGAAGGCGCGTGAATTGTTAGAGCGCGTGGGCATTCCCGAACAGGCGGACAAGTATCCCGGTCAGCTTTCCGGCGGGCAGCAGCAGCGCGTGGCGATTGCTCGTGCGCTGGCGATGGAACCGAAGATCATGCTGTTCGACGAACCGACATCCGCGCTCGACCCGGAAATGATCAAAGAAGTGCTGGACGTGATGAAGGAACTGGCAACCAGCGGCATGACCATGCTCGTCGTCACCCATGAAATGGGTTTCGCGCGGGAAGTGGCGGATCGGGTGCTGTTCTTTGATCAGGGGCGGATTGTCGAGCAGGGTACGCCGGAACACTTCTTCGAGAACCCACAGCATCCGCGCACACAACTCTTTCTGTCGCAGATTCTGTGACGAGACTGTCGTCACCATTCTTGATAGTAAGATTCCCCATCCACTTTCTATAATGGATAAGTACCCCATTTGCAAGGAGCGCAAAAACCTTGAATATCGTCAACCCACCTGAGAACATCATCGCGATTACGCCGTTGAACCCGTTTGACCGCTTTCCTGATGGTCGTCCCCATGTGCCGGATGACCTGCTCGAACGGATGAAGCTCGTGACCAACGAACAGGCGTGGTCAATTCTTGATCGCGAGAAATACTTCTTTCAATTTGAAGGCAACTGGTTTCGTACCCACCCCGATAGGATTCTGGTCGGGCGGGCAGTGACCGCGCAGATGCTGCCCTATCGCCCCGATTTTCACGACGTGGTGCAGAAGAAAGGCGAATCGGAAGGGCGAATCGGCGGGCAAAACTCGTGGGTGATCGACACGCTGCTTCCCGGCGAGGTGATGGTGGTTGACCTGTACGGCAAAATCCGGGAAGGCACGTTCGTGGGCGATAATCTGTCTACGTCAGTGCGGGCGCGAACCAAAGCAGGCGCGGTCATCGACGGCGGAATCCGGGATTATGATGGCGTTCGTGAACTGACCGACGTTGCCTTTTTCTGCCGGGGACTTGACCCTACCCCCATTCGGAATACGACACTCGGCGGAATTAACATTCCCATCCGCATCGGACATGTGACGGTTTTGCCGGGAGACATCGTGCTTGGCACGCCAACGGGCGTGACCTTCATACCCCCGCATCTGGTCAAGGAAATCGTCGAATTCGGTGAAAATATCACCCTGCGGGATACCTTTGGGAAACAGCGGCTCGCCGAAGGCAAATACACCCCCGGCGAAATTGATGTTCCCAACTGGCGGGAAGACATCGAGCAAGACTATCAAGAATGGTTAGCGAGAAGGAATGGATAGCGACACATACATATATTGCAGAATTGACTGAAGACAGCCGGGTTTTTGTAGAGAGCTATTTGAGGAGCATACACTGTCATGAGCGACATGGTCTCGTTGGAACAAAACGTCAATACCTACTCACGCCCGTCGGATTTGCGTATCACCGATATGGTGACGCTCTGCCTGACCAAGCTGCCGATGGACTGCACCATCATTCGTATCGACACCAATCAGGGGATTTCGGGATACGGCGAAGTGCGCGACTGGGCAAGCAAAACCTACGCGCTGATGCTGAAAAGCCGAATTCTGGGTGAAAACCCCTGCAACATCGACAAAATCTTCCGCAAGATCAAACAGTTCGGGTTTCACGCGCGGCAGGGCGGCGGCGTCTCTGCCGTCGAGATGGCGCTGTTCGATCTGGCAGGGAAGGCTTACGGCGTGCCTGCTTACCAACTCGCAGGCGGCAAGTTCCGTGACAAAATTCTGTGCTACGCCGATACGCCCTCGCGCAAAGACCCGATGGAGATGGCAGCGCAGTTGAAGCGCCGTATGGATCAGGGCTTCAAATTCCTGAAGATGGATGTGGGCATCGATCTGGTGTCGCATATTCCCGGAGCGATCAACGCGCCGCCGGAAATGCTGGAAACCCGTAACGTGATGCACCCATTCACGGGCATTCAACTGACCACAAAAGGCATCGACGCACTGGTCGAGTACGTCGGAACCATCCGTGATCAGGTCGGCTATGAACTGCCGCTGGCGGCGGATCACTTCGGGCATCTGAACGTTGAATCGTGTATCCGACTGGGGCGTGAACTCGACCAGTTCACGCTGGCATGGTACGAGGACATGATCCCGTGGCAGTTCACCGATCAGTACGTGCGGCTGTCGCAGTCCGTGACCACGCCGATTTGCACCGGAGAGGACATTTACCTGAAAGAAGGCTTCAAACCGCTGGTGGACAACCGGGCGGTGGCAGTGGTTCACCCGGACATCATGACTTCCGGCGGCATCATGGAAACCAAGAAAATCGGGGATTACGCGCAGGAGCACGGCATTGCGATGGCGATGCACATGGCAGGATCGCCGGTTGCCGCGCTTGCCAGCGTTCACTGCGCGGCGGCGACGGAGAATTTCCTTGCGCTGGAAAATCATTCGGCGGATATTCCCGGATGGAACAACCTTGTGGATGGGCTGCCTAAACCGCTGGTTCAGGATGGTTACATACACGTGCCCGAAACGCCCGGTCTCGGCTTTACGGATGTCAACCTTGAGGCTTGTCAGGAATTCCTGCACCCCGACGATTCCGGCGTCTTCGATCCGACGGATATGTGGTCGAATGAGCGTTCCAATGATCGGCTCTGGAGCTAATAACCCATGCGTGTTTTAATCACAGGCGGGGCGGGTCACATCGGCAAGGCAACCACCGAGCGCCTCTTGCAACGCGGTTGGGATGTGCGCGTGATCGGCATCGACACCGGGACTCAGATCGAGGGTGCGGAATACATCCAGTGTAACATCCTCAACTACGACGATGTGCTCAAACACACGCGCGGCTGTGATGCGGTCATCCATCTGGCGGCTATCCGCAGCCCGATCATGGCTGCCGGTCACGAGGTCTTTCAGGTCAACGCGGCGGGCACGTTCAACGTGTTCGAGGCAGCGGCGGCAGTGGGAATACGTCGCGTCGTACAGGCAAGCTCGATTAACGCACTGGGATGCTTTTACGGATTAGGCGACATCCAAGCCGAGTATTTCCCGATAGACGAAGCGCATCCAACCAATACCACCGATCCATACTCATTCTCCAAACAGGTAGTCGAAGACATTGGCGACTACTACTGGCGGCGCGACGGCATTTCGAGCGTAGCGCTCCGTTTTCCCGGCGTTTATCTGCGTGGTTTCGCCTTGACCGAGGCATATCAGCAGCGGCGGGAAAGTGCGCATCGTCTGCTCGACGAACTGGTGAGCCAACCGGAAGACGTGCAGAAAGCGCGGATTGCTGAGGTCAGACAGCGGGCGCTTGAATATCGCAAAACGCGCCCGTTTGAGTTCAATCCCGAAGTCCCGGAGACACGCTGGCCCAATCTGCCTGACGATCCGCTTTTCAGGACGTTCACGGTGGATCGCTTCAATTTGTGGGCGTTTATCGATGAACGCGATGCGGCGCAAAGCCTTGAGAAAGGGCTAACCGCCGACTACGAAGGCGCACATGCCCTGTTCATCAACGATCATCTCAACTCCATCGGCTACGATTCCCGAACGCTGGTGCGGCTGTTTTTCCCGGAGATCAGCGAGGCGCAAAATCACCTTACCGGCACGGAGTCGCTGGTGAGCATCGAGAAAGCGCGGAAGCTGATCAGCTTCGAGCCGGAATATTCCACCGAAAAATTGGAGCAACCCGGAGCTTTGTCATGATTGAAATCGCCGAAGTCCTGCCGCCGCATCGAACACCACTGTGGACGCTGGTCAAACAATGCGGCGTCGATCACGTCGTCGGCGTGATGGATTTTAGCCGGGGTCTGAATGGCAACAAGGAAGACTTGCCATGGAGCTATATGTCGCTGGTACGGCTGAAGTCCGCCTACGAGGATGCAGGTTTCAAGTTCGACGTGCTGGAAAGCCGCCCACCACTGACCAAAGCCAAGTTAGGCTTGCCCGGACGCGACGAAGAGATCGATACGGTCTGCGAGTTGATCGAAAACATGGGGGCGCTCAACATCTCGGTCTGGTGCTACGAGTGGATGCCCGTTTTCAACTGGATGCGTACCTCGACCACCATCCCCACGCGCGGCGGTGCGCTGGTAAGCGGGTACGACCACGAACTGATGAAGAATGCGCCGCTGACCGAATATGGCGTCGTCACTGAAGAACAGTTGTGGGAAAACCTGCACTACTTCTTAGAGCGCGTGGTTCCGGTGGCGGAAAAAGCGAATGTCAAGTTGGCAATGCACCCCGACGATCCGCCGTTATCGCCTATTCGCGGGCTTGGGCGAATCATGCGCTCGGTGGAAAACTTCCAAAAGCTGCTCGATCTCGTGCCGAGTCCGGTGAACGGCATCACGCTGTGTCAGGGCAATTTCGCGTTGATGACCGATGATCTACCCTCTGTCATTCGCCACTTTGGGAAACAGGGCAAGATTTTCTTCGTGCATCTGCGCGACGTGCGCGGCACGCCCGAAAACTTTGTCGAGACCTTCCACGATGACGGGCAGACGGACATGCTCGCCTGTCTGCGGGCGTACCGCGAGATCGGCTTTGAAGGGGTCGCGCGTCCCGATCACGTGCCGACGATGGGCGACGATAGCAATGACCACGCGGGCTATTCGTCTATCGGGCGGCTGTTCGCTATCGGCTACTTGAAAGGGCTGCGCGAAGCGGTCTACGCGGAATAAGCGTGCATCAGTCGTAACAACGTAAGCAAACGAACAGCGTGTGCCAACAGCGATTTACGGTCACGCTGTTCGCGCTTTTCAAAATCCTCTCCGGGGCGGGTCATACGCGAGGATTTCACGCCTGCCAGTAGTGGGATGGTGTCTTTCCACGGCTGAAACATAACACTTCCTTTACTCCTCTTCGCTTTCGAGTTTTTGCCACTCCGCTTGTCCATAAAGTGCTACGGTCAGCACCTGAAGCGGAAGCAGCGCACACTTGACGCGGTTCTGCGGAAGTGGGATGCCAAGCATGTCAAAAATGTCCTGCCTGCCGATTTGCCGCACTTCGGTCAGGGACTTGCCTAAAACCTTCTCACCGAGCATCGACGCGGACGCCTGACTGATAGCGCAGTTGTCGCCATACCAGCCGATTGCCGTGATTCGCTGGTGATCGTCGAGCCGCAGGGTGAGATGCAAATGATC
>DATGQJ010000514.1:0-12477 GCA_035304265.1 Oceanobacillus sp. | reverse complement strand
CCGCGCGTCGTATAGAGGGTCATCTTGTCAACCTCGTAGCGTCCCATGATGAATCGGTTGCCAAGATGACTCGATGAAAAAATCGCGCCGATCAGCGGTAAGCGAATCTGTCCGCCGTGCGTATGCCCGCACAGGTACAGGTCGAAGCCCACTTCCGCCGCTTCCGGCGCGACATCCGGCGCGTGGCTGAGGATGATTTTGAGACCATCACCCGGCGGGAACTGTGCTTCTTCCAACGAGCGACGGTCAGTAGGTAGATCATGGGTGGTGATGTGCCCGAAAATCTGAAGCGAACCGCCCTCTATTTCCACCGTTTGCCAACGATTCGGCAGCAGAGTCAGATTGTCTAATCCATCGACAAATTCCAGCACGCGGGCAAGCGGCTCGACGATGGGCGTACCCGGCACGCAGTACACGCCAAGCGGCGCTCGCCACGCGCCGATCACGCGGCGGATGTCGGCTTTTGCCTGCTCATCCCACGTGTACGATAGATTGACGAAATCGCCGCTGAACAGAATGATGTCAGGCTTCAGTTGGTCGATCAGCGCGTTGAGTTTGCGCTCGCGTGCCGTCTCTCGTTCCAGATGCAGATCGCCGATGTGCAAGAGCCGTAATGAGGCAGCGTTTCCGCTGCCGACGGTCAATGTCTGGTGGGTTAAGCCTAAGCGGAAGGGTTCGATCCATGATGCATAGAACACCACCGACGTGATTATCACCGCCACGAAGAGCGCGGCGAACAGGGCAGTTGGCGCGGTGGCGAAGAAACCGATGATCGACAGCACCAGCGCCAACACGAGCGTCAACGCCAGCGCCGAAGGCTTGTCAGGACCAAAGCTGCGTCCGGTGCGGGGCAGCCGCCACAACAGCCACCAGTTGAACAGGCTTGCCACTAGCAGAATCAATCCGGCGGCAATCCCCATTGAGGGCGAATGGCTTGCCCAGACCCAACCGACACCCAACGCATTGAAGACGATGAGCACGACCAGCACACCAGCGGGGAGTTCTTGCAGGCGGTTGGTGCTGACGAGGATTTTGTGGAGGTGGGTTTCTTCGAGCGAAGAGGGCGCGGTTCGAGACATCGTGTGCTTTCATCATGGCAACGGATTGTCACCCATTGTACCTCAATTGGCGGTGGCGGGCTGCGGTACAAGACCCAGCCGCACCGTAAAGGTACTGCCCTTGCCGACTGTGCTTTTGACCTCGATAGTGCCTTCGTGCAGTTCGACGATTTCTCTGGCAATGCTCAAGCCTAACCCTGTGCCCTCGACTTCGCTCATCACGCGGAAGAAGGGCTGGAAGATGTGGGGAAGGTTGTCCGGGTCGATGCCAACCCCGGTATCCTTGACGTGGATCATCACGCAGTTGTTCGCCTCATCCGCTTCCACCACCACGCGGATTGAGCCGCCTTCGGGTGTGTAATTGATGGCGTTGGTCAGCAGGTTGGTGATCACCTGCGTCAGCCGCCCCGCGTCGGCGTGGATGTAACAGGGGATAGTGGGCATTTCCAGCGTTAGGGATTGATTTTTGCGTTCGGCTTCCGGGCGCTGCACTTCCACAGCGCCTTCGACGACGGGCTGCACGTGCAGCAACTCGCGCGAGAGCGGAATCGCGCCACGTTCCAGCCGTGAAATATCCAGCAGGTCTTCGACCAGCTTTTTCATGCGGTCAGTCACTTCTTCAAGCACGCCCATATGATATTCCAAGTCCTGCGGGCGGCGGCGCAGCAGGTAAAGCCGGGTCTTCATGTTGGTGATGGGCGTGCGTAACTCGTGTGATGCATGGGCGACAAAGCGGGATTTCTGCGCCTGAAGCAGCTTCTCGGCGCTGATGTCGCGCACGATGGTCACGGTGCGCAGCGGCTTTTCGTCTTTGTCCCCAATCACCGAAATCGTGTAGCCACAATCGAGCAGCGAACCGTCTTTCCGGCGGGCGTGAATCTCACCCCGCCAGATGCCGTCCTTGCGTAAATTCTGGCGGATTCCATCGATCTGTTTTTGATCTTCCGCTGTCGGTTTGTCGTTCAATATCGACCAGACCGATTTCCCGATCAATTCGCCCTGCTCGTAGCCAAGCAGTCGGCATAACGCGGCATTGGCATAGCGAATTTCCATGCCTTCGGTGTAGAAGATGCCTTCCCCGTTGCCGTCGAGGATGATCTGAATACGCCGCCGTTCCATTTCGAGTTCGGCGGTGCGCTGCGCGACCAGCGACTCCAAATCTTCAGCGTAACGACGCACACGCTCGTACAAACGGGCATTGCGGACGGCAATCGCAACCTGATTGGCAAATGCCTGTAGATGGGCGGCGTGTTCTTCGGTGAAGGTGTTGGGCATGTCGCTGGTCACGTTCAGAAAGCCGATGGTCTGCCATTCTAGGCGAATCGGTGCGCCCAACGCAGAACGAATCCACCCCGATGGCTCGACCACAATCCAGTTTGGATCGAGTCTGGTATCAGGTATGATGATCGGCTGACCGGTTTCGACCATATAACGCAGGCTGGGGGTGTCTTCGACCACCAGTCGAACGTTGACCATGTCGGCTTCATGCTCACCGTAGCCCATACTCCGCACGATTCGCGCCGTGCCGTCTTCAATCAACATAATATCGACGGAGCGCACCGGCGTGACCAACGCGAGTTGTGTCAGGATTCGATCCAGCACGTCGTCCAGATCGAGCGTTGTCGAGATCGCCGCCGTGGTTTCGCGCAATGCCTCGCTCATGCGGCGCTGTTCTTGTTCTGAAGCCTGCGCCGTTCTCGATTCGGAGATATTCAGCGCCAGCCCACGCATCCGCACAGGCTTCCCGTTTTCCACGATGACCGTCACAATGTCGTGAATCCAGACGATGTGTCCATCGGCGGCGATCATGCGGTATTCTTGCTGGAACGAGCGTCCGGCGGCAACCGCTTCGCTTGCCGTCTTGATGGCATTGTTGGCGTCTTCCGGGTGAATGCAGTCGTTCCACAGCGACGGCTCATCGTAGAAGCGCTGGACGGGATAACCGAGCAGGGATTCAACCCGGCGGCTGACGAAGGTGGTGGTCTGGGTTTCGATATTCACTTCCCACACCACGCCGTCGATGGTGTTGACCAGCGACTCGTATTTCTTGCGCGATTGCTCCAACGCCAGTTCGGTGGCTTTGCGCTCGGTGATCTCGGTGAAGGCGTTCATGCGCATCATTTCGCCATCGAGCATCAGCGTGCGCACCGACTGATTGATCCAAATTTCCTCGCCCGTCACCTTCTTGATGCGCCGTTCACGGTTGTAAATCGAACCTTTTGCGATCACCTCTTCCGTGAATTCTCGTGAGGCTTCGGGATCGACGGAAAAGTCCCTGCCTTTCATTTGCATCACGACTTCTGGAGTCGTGCCAAGCAGCCTCGCCGCCTGCTGGTTGCAAAACACGATGGAGTTATCGGAGAGGCGGGTGATGATAATGGCGACGACGTTCGACTCGGCAATAGCACGGAAACGCGCCTCGCTCTCACGTAGGGCGAGTTCCGCCTGTTTGCGCTTGGTAATATCCTGCGCTGCACCAAAGTGAGCGACAACACGCCCTTCACGTTCATCCCATAATCCATACCCGTAGTCGCGCAGCCAGCGGATTTCCCCGCTTTTGGTGACGATGCGATATTCGCTGATGTCGGACTCACCCTGATTGAGCTTTTGCAGGCGCTTCTGAAAAATCGGCTTGTCGTCCCCGTAAACCAGCACCTGCTCGTTGAAGGCAGCGGCTTCTTCGATGGTGTAGCCGGTTATTGCCTCGACTGCGCCCGCCATCCATTTGGTTTCGGTGGTGTAATCCGGGTTGACGCGAAGGGCATAAGCGTAATCGCCCATCAAACTTGATAGCACGCGGAAACGCTCGTCGGTCTGCTGGTAGAGTCCATCGCGGGGAACGAGCACGATGATCGCCAGCGCGATTAGCACCACATCGGGCGAAACCGACAGGGTGGCGAAGGGGCTATCAGGGAACAGCATTTTTGCCGCCACCGCAGCGACCAGCGACAGCACGATCAAAGCAATCACGTATGGATTGCCGAATAGCCGGGCGAAAAGCACGCTGAGAAGCAGATATTTCACAAAGAAGAGGGTATCGCCGGAATTCGACAGCGATACGATGATTGGAAAAAGGTAGAGGGTCGCGATAGCGAGAACGCTGCCCGCGCGGTAGTAGCGCGTCCGGCTTAAGCCATAGGCAAGCACCAATAGCACGAACGCGGCAGTCGATTCGATCACTGCCTGCATCCGGGTCAACGCCGTGATCAGGTCGATCAGCGAAATTGGAAGCACCACCAGCAGCAGTGTCGCCAGCACCCGCGCGGTACGACGAGCTTCAGGTGAGGGCAGGGACACGTCTGGTTCAACCAGTCGCTCCCATAGACGCAGCCAGTGTGAAGGCGATAAAATCATCCCAACGTTCTTTGTGTGAAAGCGTCGGTGCTGCTTCTATCTTACGCCATATTTACCTCTTATGGAGTTTGTGGATTGATACGAAAATTGATACGGAAAATGAACCCTTTCCGGCTAATCGGGCGGGGATGGCTGGCGCTGGCGAACTGGCGGCGGAAACGTTACAAAAAGTTGGATTACATTTTGTTGACGCTGCCTTCCTCGATGCCCGCGCTGCCCGAATCGCGCGGGTGGCTGCGTGAACGGTTCTTCGGAACACCACCGCTGAGTTTATGGGAACTGCACGAGATTTTCGAGCGAATCGCCGGTGATCCGCGCCCGCAAGGGGTGATCCTTGTCCTGCGCGGGTTGGCGCTTTCCTTTGCTGACCTGCAAACGCTGCGCGGCATGATTTCGGGTTTGCGCGAACGGGGCAAGCGCGTGGTCTGTTACGCGCAGTTGTACGATACCGCGCAGTATTACGTCGCCAGCGCCGCCGATCAGATCATCATGCAGCCCGGCGGCGAGATGATGACGATGGGCTTGCGGCAGGATGTGATTTTTCTGAAAGATACGCTGGCGGCGATAGGGGTATCGCTGGACGTGGTGGCGATTTCACCGTACAAAGGCGCTTTCGACCAGCTTGCCCGCAGTGAGTTCTCACCCGAAGGCAAGGAACAACTCGACTGGCTGCTCGATTCGCGCTATGACCAGATCGTCGAAGGGATTGCTGCCGGACGGAAGATGAGCGCCGAAGCCGTCCGCGCCATGATCGACACCGCACCACATCTGGATGATGAGGCACTCGCCGCCGGATACCTCGACGCGGTGGTACACGAGGAAGGGCTGGCGGCACACCTGAACGCCGAACACATTGTGCCATGGCGAGACGCGAAACGCTGGCTGATCGTCAAACAGAAACCGGGGGCAGACAAACATATCGCGCTGCTGCGGGTTGCCGGGCTGATGTTCCCCGGCGAAAGCGGCAAACCGCCCGCCGACATACCCGTTCCTGTCCCGTTCGTTGGCGAGGAACGCGCGGGCGATTTGACGGTGGTGCAGCAGGTGCGCAATCTGATGAAAGACGAGCGCACGGCGGCGGTGGTGCTGTTCATCGACAGCGGCGGCGGGGCGGTGATCGCCGCCGAAGCCATGACCTCGGCATTGGCAGAACTGGCAAAATCCCGCCCGCTGGTGGTTTACATGAACGGGGTCGCTGCGTCCGGGGGCTACGAGATCGCCACGCCTGCGCAGTGGATCGTGGCGCAGCCGGGAACCATTACGGGGTCGATTGGTGTGATTACGGCGAAACCGGTCACGGGCGGATTGCGCGAAAAACTGTATGCGCACAGCGCCGAACTTTCGCGTGGCGCGAACGCTGGAATTTTCAGCGACACCGCACCTTTTGACGAGCAGCAGCGGGCGAAAGTCCGCGCGTCCGTCGAGCATTTTTATAAGCAGTTTGTCCGTCGGGTGGCGCTTGCGCGTAAGATGAGCGAGGAACAGGTGGACGCCGTGGGTGGTGGGCGCGTCTGGACAGGGGTTCAGGCGCTTTCACATGGGCTGGTGGATGAACTGGGGGACGTGCGTGCCGCAATTCGCAAGGCGCGTGAACTGGCGAATCTTCCTGAGCATACCCCCGTCGAGATCGTCGAAGGCAAGGGGAAGCTGCTGCCACCGCAGATCGCGGAAGCGGCAACTCCGGCGGCATACTTGAGCTACTGTCTGGAGAATGCCCGCGCCATCGCAAACGGCATGGCGCAGGCGCTCTTGCCGCTGTGGACTAATTCGTGAGCGCCTGAAGCAACTGCCGGAATGCCGCTTTGTATTCCACCGTGAAATCGAAGCGGGGACGGCGGCGCAGCGCATCGGGTGGTTCTGCCATGCCAACCTGTGCGATTACCACCGACTTGTTCTTCTCTTTGAAGAAGCGCCATGCGGTTTCCACGCTTTCGACGCCTAACGCATTCGGCGACAGCACGTAAACCATACGCAGGCATTCGCGCAGCGACGGATGCACCCCGCCTGCCCAGTTTACGTCGTTCGGCTCGGATTCATGCAGCCAGCAGGCAACGCCCAGTTTTTGCAAGTCGTCGGCAAGGCGTTCTGCGATCTCGGCGTCGGCGGGCGCGAAATTGATGTACACCGTCTCCTGTGGCATTTTGACGCGGGTGTTGGTCGCTACCTGTACCGCCGCCGGACGGTTGAGGTTATCATGTGCTGCCGACTTTCCCATACGAAAAACCGAACCGCCACACAGCGGGCACTCGCCGCGCATTGCCGGAACGCCTTTGCGCGTCCACACCGGCACAGGGTCTTCAATGGTTACGGTCTCGCGGCAGCGAACGCAGTAAGCCTCTACTTCCTCTGCTTCTTCATAAAATTCGGCGTCTTCCACGCTGTCGCTCCTCAACTCTATGCTCACTCATTATAACCGGATTCATACAAACGCAAATGTGTTCTAGAGCGTGTCTGAAAATCCACACGAAAGAAGAACTGAATTTTTACATAGGCGACAGGGCAGACACGTAGGTCTGCCCCACAAGCGAATTCCGTAAGCGAACCCACGTGTTCGCCCATCAAGTGACGCATTTGAGAGTCCGTCGCCAGACAATAAATTGTCCGGCTACCGACGATACCAGTCCCTTTAGCGGATTTTTCCTCTGGTAGCCACATGGTTTTAACCTGTGGCGATGTAAAGCACGGAAGAAAATCCGAATTTTCAGATAGGCTCTAGGGAGCGGAATAGTGGCTTGCTCAAGTTCAGCAAGCCACCATATGCTGAGGCGGTTTACAAATAAAGACCGAGTCAACCTCACCCCCTCTCCACTTCGTGGAGAGGGGGAGTCGGGCGAAGCGAGGCGGGGGTGAGGTTTTAAGGAAGTGATCTCCACCCTGTTTGTTGTACAGCGTAAGCGTAGTAAGGATTCACAGGTGAAAATCAGAACACCTTGCGCCAGATGTAGCCTGTGTATGCTTCGGTGAAGCCTACCGCGTCATACAATTCGTTGGCGGGAACGGTGTCGCCCGTATCCACGTACACGTCAGTAGCGCCAAGCGCCTTCAGACGGTGCAGCCCTTCGTATATCAGCGCCCGCGCCAGCCCTCGGCGTCGGTGATCGGGATGGGTACACACAGGCTCGAAGAGTCCTCGCCGGTTCACCTCATCATAAGTGATGCCAACCAGCGCGGCGAACGAGCCATCCGGTGCTTCGGCAACCAGATTGAGATCGTGCCGGAAAGACGGAGCCAGCGTCGCAAAGGTGCCCAATTCTTTCGCCGTGTGGTAAGTTCGGTTGAAAACAGCATTCAGGATGTCGGCGACGCGCTGATAGTCGGCTTCCGAATGCGGGCGGGTGGTGCGAAGGATATACCCCACTGGCAGGCAGACATCGGGAAGCGCTTTGTTTCCGAAGCGCAGACGGCGGGTAACGCCGCTGTAAGGCGTTCTTTCGTAGCCCCGCTGTTCCAGCAAGCGGCGGCGCTGCGTGTCATACTCGAACACGAAAATGTCCAGTTGACGACGATCACCATCCTCTGCGGCGAGATGTTCTTCAGCCCAGACGAGCATCTCTTCCTCAAGGTGGCGATAGTCGGGGTGTACTTCCAGCACCGCCTCGCCAGCGCTATCAGGATGCACCACGCCGACAAGCTCTCCGATTTCGTTTTCCCAGAGACGGATGCACCGCTCCCATTCAGGATTCCAGTAAGGGTTCTCGTGGCGATAGCGCCAGCCATCCCAGCGGCGAATTTCCCAGTTAAAGCCCACCGGAGTGATGGGGTAAGTCTCGATCAGGAGATTACGCACTAACCAGAAGTCTTCATCGCTTTGAAAAGCGCGATCAGCAATGCATTGAGAGGTTGACAACATAGATCCCAAATGTAATCCGTGTGACTTCAGCGTATGCGCATTCAGGAACACTGGCTATTGATATTTGAAATGAAATGGTGGTGATGTTTGGCAGAATCTTTACGACGGTAAAGCGGGCAGCAGCACCAACTTTTCTTTACCGTTCTCGTCGGTGCGGGCGAAGTACAGCTTTGCATCCTTGTCGAGCCGATCCAGAAAGAACACCCCGTCCAGATGATCCACTTCATGATCGACGACGGCGGCATCCGCGCCTTCAACCCGCATGGCGATAGGCTCACCGTCTTCACCCGTCGCGGTAAATTCCAGCCATGAGGGGCGCAGCGCGTCCCACGTAAAAATCTTCGGCAGGCTCAGACAGCCATCGAAGGATTTCACCAGTGGACCTTTCTCGGTGATGACCGGATTAATCAGGGTAAGCGGCGGCTGCATCTCCCCCTGATCCTGCCCAAACCTGACCAGCACCACCCGTTGATGCTCGCCAATTTGTGGGGCGGCTAAACCCGCACCTTCTTCTGTCGCGAGCGTGTCTTTCAGGTCTTTGATCAGGTTCTTGATGCTGTTATCGATTCGCTTGACCGCCGTAGATGGTTTGCGTAACCGGGCTTCATCTTTTGGGTATTTGAGAACTCGTCGTACAGGCACTCGGTCTTTCCTCTATTCGTTCAGATTACACTTTCGCCGCCATCCACGTGCAGCACCGCGCCTGTGATGAAGGTTTCGCGGGCGAGATATGCCACCGCACGGGCGACATCTTCCGCCATGCCCGGTCTTTTCGCTGGGATGCGCTCGGCATTACGCTGCCATCGTTCCTCATCCATGTCGGGCGGCTTCAGCACCGCGCCGGGGATGATGGCATTCGCCCGAATTTCAGGTCCCAGACTGGCGGCGGTCACTTTGGTCAGCGCCAGCAGTCCGGCTTTGCTGATGCCATGATGCGCGAATTCGGGCCATGGATCAATCGCGCCTTTGTCGAGAATGTTGATGATCACCCCGCCCGGCGGATCGTTCTCGCGCATGATCTTCACCGCTTCCTGCGTACATAGGAAGGGACCTGTCAGATTGATGGCGAGCGTTTCCTGCCATTCTTCCAGCGTCACGTCCATCAGGGTTCGCCGCTGAAAGTTGGACGCGCTGTTGACAAGGATGTTCAACCGGCTGAAATGATCGCGCACTGCCTGAAAAATCGTCGCCACGCCTTCCGCGGTGCTGATGTCCGCCTGCACCGCGAAAGCGTCCACCCCATGCGATTTGATCTCGCGCAGGGTGGTTTTGGCGACATCTTCTGACGATTGATAGTAATGCACCAGAATGTGAACGCCGCAGCGTGCCAGTTCCAGCGCAATCGCTTTCCCCACCCGATGCGCCGATCCGGTCACGAGCGCTACCTGATCGGCAAGCTGTACATTCATAGCTTCCCCCGAAGTGTACAGGGCAATCATAGCGCAGCAGGGAACAGACGCAAACAGTTGAGCCGTTACAATGCTGTATGGATGGGTTTGCCATCACCCAAACCAAGTTCTAACCCCCTCATAATTGGGAGCAAACAACCGTTCGATTTCGCGTCATAATGGAGTCAGGGCAAATTAGATGTGGAGTACGGGGCGATGTCCCCAAAAAATTACGCCATCCGACGCATCAATGCCGGAAGCGAGCGATTTGTGCTCAAAGCACACTTCCCGCACTTCACGCCGGAATTGTTATTCAACTACTGGATTAAGCCGGAACTGGTTCATCAATGGCTTGCCGATGATGTGCAGATGGTCGCGCGGCTTGGCGGCGGCTTCTGCCTGTCATGGCGGGACATGAACGCCTGCATGATGGGGACGTACACGTACTTCGAGCATGGCAAGCGCATGGCGTTCAACTGGCACTGGGCGCATGAAATCAACGTGCCTACGCGCAACATCGCCCTCGGCTTTCGCCCTTCCATGCGGGGCGGCGCGTCACTCATGCTGATGGCGGGCATCTACGGCAAATCACCGGAGGAACGCAAAATCCGCCGGGATCACATAGATATATGGACGTACTGTCTCTCGCGGTTGCTTGCGGTGGAAGACGTGCGTGAGCGCGTGCTGTAAGGGGACAACAGCAGGGGCGAGTTATCTCGCCCCTATTGATTTATTCCAGTGCCAGCGTCGCCAGCACCGGATAATGATCGGAGCTACCGGAAGTATGCCACGTCTGCGCTTCGACGGCGTGGAACGGCTGCCTGTAGAAAATGTAGTCGATGCGGAACAATGGCGGCAGGTAGCTCAAAAACGATGCACCGTATTGCAGATTGGGGAAGGTCGGACCCAAACCCACGCCCGCCTCATGGAAGGCGTCCAGCAACGCGGCAGCCTGCGTCATCCGAGCATAGTCGTGCGATTCAGCGGTCATGTTGAAATCCCCTGTGAGGATCAGAGCGCCGTTTTCGTCCGCCAGCCGTTCCAGCAGGTGATCAATGGCAACGCTGCGCCACGTGGCGTTGAAACCCAGCGCAATAGAGGGCGGCGGCGGGTGGAGGTTATAGAGGGTGATCGATTCGCCTTCCCATTCAAACTCGACCCGCATGTTGCCTAACCCGACTTCCCAATAATCGCCATTTGAAAGCGGATAGCGGCTCAACACACCCTGTCCAACGATGCTCATGCCGTTCACGAAGGTAAGCTGATGGGGATATGCTTCGTTGAATTCGGCGGCGAATCGCTCTGCGGCGGGCGCGGTCAATTCCTGCAAGGCAACGATGTCGGCGTCTGATTCACGTATGATGTTGATGATCGACTCTAAAAGCTCGGATTCGCCGTGCAGGTTATAGGTGAGCACCCGTAGACGCGGGGCATCGGGCGCGGCGGTAACGGTTCGCGGAAGGAAGAACGCGCCGTAGTGAATGGCGAAATAGGCGACGACGGGCAGCAGCAAAATGACCTGCGTCCGTCTCCGCAGCAGCAGACAAACGAGGAACAGTGGGAGCGCTAGCAGCAGCACGGGCGGCATGAAATTGCTGCCCAGTTCCGCTACCGCCCGCACATCGAGGGTTTGCGCGATGATGTAAACGAGCAGCATCAGCGCATAGAGGTTGATGCCTGCCGCGCACAATTTCAGAATTGCCCTCACGAATGGGTTGGAGGATTGAGTCGAAGATACACTCAAGTGAGACACTCCGTTGAAACTCTGCGTTCAACGGCTTATACAGCGCCTCAACGACCAATGCTCAAGAGCGTAGGGTAAGCGTCAGGTACGGATAAGAATTTGAGTTTAAGCAACCTCACCCCCCAACCCCCTCAGCCACTGCGTGGAGAGGGGGAGCCGAGCGAAGCGAGGCGGGGGTGAGGTGAATGCTGCGACGTTATCCAACACTCACGTTAGGGAAACAAAAATGAGGGACAATCTTTGTCCCTCATTGCTTGCTTTCTTTACGTTTTCTACTAGTTTATCAGTCCGTTCCCTGCATACGTGGGTCGAGCGCGTCACGCAGACCGTCGCCCAAGAAGTTGATCCCCAGTGTCGTCAGCATGATGAACAGCGCCGGGAAGAACCAGTAGTGCCAGTGGGTGATGTAGCTGTTCGCCTCGCCCATGATGTTGCCCCACGTCGGCGTTGGAGCACGAACGCCCAAACCGAGAAAGCCGAGATACGCCTCAAGCAGAATAGCTGATGCGACGCCGAGCGTTGCCGAGACGACAATCGGGGCGAAGCAGTTGGGCAGCACGTGGCGGAAGATAATGCGCAAGTCCCGCGCTCCAATGGAGCGTGCCGAAATCACGTATTCCTGCTCTTTGACCGAGAGTACCACCGAGCGCACAATTCGCGAGACGCGCATCCAGCTTGTCAAGCCGATGACGAAGACGATAACGATGACCGTGAAACTGTAATCGCGTCCGAAGATGGTGATGTTGGGGAACTGGCGCGGGTCGGAAAAGATACGCAGCACGATCAAGGCGAGGAATAGCTGAGGAATGCAGAGCATCGCTTCGGCTATGCGCATCAACACCGAGTCCACGATTCCACCCAGATACCCCGCCAGCAAGCCCACCAGCGTTCCCACAAACATCTGCACGATTACGGCGGTGATCCCGACGAACAGCGAGACCTGCCCACCGTAGACCGTCCGGGCGAGCAAATCACGCCCTATCACGTCGGTTCCGAAGGGGAACTCAGCAGAAGGCGGTTGCAGCGCCCGCGATGGCTGATTGTAGACCGCTTCGGACTCCGGGATGACAATCGAGCCGATCA
>DATGQJ010000513.1:0-3599 GCA_035304265.1 Oceanobacillus sp. | reverse complement strand
ACTAACTTGCCAATAAGTCAAAGTGCCCTAGAATAAGTGTAATCATCTCAAAACTGTAAAATTAGCGACTTTGACTAATTCGCGGGACTTTACCCCATAGACGAAAAGTCCACTTTCGTGCGATATTGAGTAAAACGAGGTTAGCGTATGGGGAACCACACGAGCAATCAAGTTGGCACAGATGGCTAAGCCGCTTCGCGTTCTGATTATCGACGACTCCGAGGATGATACGCTTCTTCTGGTAGCAGAACTGCGGCGTGGCGGCTATGATGTGGTCTATGAGCAGGTCTATACCGAAGCCGACCTGCGGAACGCCCTCGAAAATGGCACGTGGGATGTCATTCTCTCGGATCATTCCATGCCTCAATTCAGTGGACTTGTCGCCCTCAAAATTGTCAAAGAGCAAGAACTGGATATTCCATTCATCATCGTTTCGGGCACGATGAGCGAGGACGCCGCCGTCGATTCGATGAAGTTGGGAGCCTCCGATTACTTTTCCAAGAACAAAGTTGCCCGCTTGATTCCTGCTGTCGAGCGGGAGCTACGCGATGTGGAACACCGGCGGGAACGCCTTCGTGCAGAGCAGGATTTGATCCAGACCGAAGCCAAACTGCGCCAGAAAGAAGCCAGTCTCGAAGAAGCGCAGCGCATCGCCCAACTGGGCAACTGGAGCTGGAATCTGGAAACCAACGAAATTCAGTGGTCGAACGGGATGTACCACATTTTTCAAGTGTCGCCCGATGAACCGCCCCCCCGTCTCGACGAATTTGCTGCCATCAGTGTTCTGCCGCAGGATCGGGAGAAGTTGTTGAGTGCCATCCAGACTGCTGCACGAGAGGGCGTACCGTTCGATCTGGAATTCCGCGTTGTGCTGCCGGGACGTGGAGAGCGCGTGATTCACTCACGGGGAGAAGTGAAGACCAACCCGGCGGGCGTTCCGGTTCAGATGATGGGGGTCATTCAGGACATCACCGAGCGCAAGCACATCGAAACCGCCGAACAGGAGCAGCGGTTGTTTGCCGAGGCGCTGCGCGAGACGGCTTCTGCCCTCAATACCACGCTCGAACTGGATAAGGTACTCGACCTGATTCTCGAACATATGGAACGGGTCGTGCCGCACGATGCTTCCAAAATCGCGCTGATCGAGGGTGAGAACGCGCGGGTTGTCCGTCATCGAGGCTACGGCGAGCGTGGACTGACCGAACTGCTGCCGATGCAAGCACTGCCGCATTTGCAGTGGGTTCTCAAGACCAGTGAAGCTTTCATCATTGCGGATACCATACGATATTCGGGCTGGAAACAGTTACCTGATATGGCGTGGGTGCGTTCCAATCTGACCGCGCCTATCTGCGTGATGGGAGCGGTGATTGGCTTTCTAGTTTTGGATAGCGAAACGCCCGACGTGTTCACCGCCGAACATGCGCGGCGTTTGCAGGTATTTGCAGATCAGGCGAGCGTCGCCATTCAGAACGCCCAGCTTTACGAGGCGCTGCTGGAACAGTCGCTTGATCTGGAACAGCGAGTCGCCGCCCGCACACAGGAACTTCAACAGGCGAAAGATCGCGTTGAGGCGATTCTGAACAGCACCAGCGACGCGCTGGTGCTGACCAACCCCGCCGGATTGATCGAGCAGACCACGCCCGTCTTTGACGAGGAATTTGGCTACTCTCCAAATGAGTTGCTTGGGCAACCGCTCTCCGTGATGATCGAACCGGAATACTTCGACGTGGTCGCCGCTGCCATGCAAGAACTGCTGGATACCGGAGCGCGGCAGCGGATTGAAGTGGTCGCTCTCCGTAAGGACGGTACGGCGTTCAATGCTGAGGTCGCGTTTTCGTCCACAGCGGCGCATGGAGATGCCCGCACGTTGTTGTGCAGCGTGCGCGACATCACCCAGCACAAGCAAGCAGAGGTCGAACTGCGGACGACGCTGGAACGGGAACGGGAACTGGCGGAACTTCGGTCACGGTTCGGCTCGATGCTATCTCACGAGTTCCGAACGCCGCTTGCCGTGATTCAGTTTTCCAGCAGCATCCTCAAGGATTACAACGACAGATTGACGACGGAAAAGCGCCTTGATCACCTGAGCAAGATACAGGCGCAGGTCAAGCGGCTGGTCAGCCTGTTGGACGATTATCTGATGGTGACTCGTTCGGAAAAGGTCGCGGCGAGCTACAACCCGGTTCCGACGGAACCTGTCGCGTTCGTGCGCGACATTGTGGACGAGACTCGCCTGATTGCCGAGACCCACGAGATTCGTTTTGCCGTCCACGGCGACTGCAAGCAGGCGCTGATCGATCCGCGTCTGATGCGACAGGCGATCAACAATCTCCTGACCAATGCGATCAAATACTCCCCGTCAGGGCAGTTTGTGGATGTGATGCTGCTGTGCGACGGCAGACAGATTGCGATCACCGTGCGCGACTACGGGATTGGCATTCCCGAAGAAGATCAACAACGGCTGTTCCAGACCTTTTTCCGGGCAAACAACGTCGGCGCGATACCGGGAACCGGACTTGGACTGACGATCATCAAGCAGGCGGTTGAACTGCATGGTGGTACTGTGACCTTCATCAGCAGGCAGAATGAAGGGACAACCTTCTCCATTACCATCCCCGTGATCACCCAGATGGTGACCGATTAATCCCCGCCTTCCAGAATGGTATCAATCCGATGTAGTTCCTCTTCAGTGAATGTCACGCCTACCGCGCCCACGTACTCTTCGACCTGTTGTGTGGTTTTTGCGCCGACGAGCGCACAGGTCACGGCGGGGAGACGCAGCACCCACGCAATCGCAAGCTGAACCAGCGTCAGACCTTTATCTTTGGCGACGTTACTCAACTTGTCTGCGATTGCCAGATCGCGGGCGAACTCTTCGCCCTGAAAATGCCGGAAACGCGAACGCTCATCGTCCGGCGGAAAGACGTGACCGGGTTTGTACTTGCCCGTCAGCACGCCCTTGGCGAGAACGCTGTGCGCCAGTATGCCGATGCCTTCACGCTCACAGAAGGCAATGTCCTCGCCTTCGATGTGACGGGCAAGCATATTGTAGGCGGGCTGGTTGGAGTGGAAACGCGCGGTGTTCAGCGCCCGCTGCATCTGCTCGGCGTTGAAATTGGACACGCCGATATAGCGAACTTTCCCCTGTGTTTGCAGTTCCGCCATCGTTTCCATGCTTTCTTCAATCGGTGTGGACTCGTCCCAGTGGTGAATCTGGTAGAGATCGACGTAATCCACCTGTAGGGCGCGGAGACTGTTTTCAATCGCCGTGAGAATCGCCTGACGGGAGTAGCCGCCCGTTACACCGCCGCTGACTTTGGTTGCCAGAAAGCAACGATCCCGGTAGCCATTCTTCAACGCCTTGCCGATGATGCTCTCACTGGTTCGGTATGCCTGCGCGGTATCGATCAGGGTGATGCCGTTGTCGATTGCCGCATGGATCAGGGCGATTGCGTTCTGTTCGTCCACGTGCCCCATGCCGCCGCCGATGGGCCACGCGCCCAAACCAAGAACGGGTACAGACGCGCCATTTTTGCCAGGCACACGGTATTCCATAAATTTCTCTCCGTAAAAATACATATATTACCTCACTCCCCGTC
>DATGQJ010000512.1:0-11606 GCA_035304265.1 Oceanobacillus sp. | reverse complement strand
ATTGTCAGACATTTTTCGCTCCGCTTTTTGTTGTCCAACTAAAACGGTAGCACTTTCTGGCAATCTCTCAACCCTTTCTTAAATTGTGTACGGTAGTGAATCCGGCGAATAGGGATCGGTTTCGGGATAATGCTGAAACCGGTAGACCGTATACGCCCCTGTGATCACAATGTCGCTGATGAGGTTTACCAGACTGCGCCGTTCCTGATAGGACATAACTGCCTCTCTATGTATACTGAACTTGACTAAATGTCGTATAAACTTTACATAGAGTATCATGAAACGTACATCATGTCAAATAAATTTGACATCATTTGAGAAATTACCCCTTTGATACCTTTTATGCCCCTTCGAAAGCTCAACATGCGATGATCGGGAATCAAAAAACGCCCGTATCGACGGACGTTTTGAGGTCGTGAATGCCCCTCACCCTGCTTGCGTCGCTTCGCTTCGGCAAGCCGTCCCTTCTCCCCGCTTGCGTGGGAGAAGGGGTTGGGGATGAGGGGTATCAAGAGATTAACATGCCCTACAAACTGCTCGTGGCGCTGTATTATTCTCCGCCCAGCATGACGCCCAGATACGACAGCCCGGAGAGGATGAACCCCACAACGGCAGGCGCAATGTCGCCGTTGACGTAGAAGATGGTCGAGGCGATCAGCAGGCTGCCGAAGATCACCGCGCGGGTGGTCTTGCGTCCCTGCCCTTCGATGCGCACCAACTGGCGCTGGAACGACGACGACGGCTCGACCCGCAGCTTCAGGTCGCCGCTTTCGATACGCTGGAAGATGTTGTTGGCGGACGATGCCCGTCCGAGCAGCGTTTGCCCCACGTTGAACAGCGCCTTTGCACCGTTGCCGCTTAACAGGTCTTGCAGCACCGGCAAGCCGAGAATGCTGCCAATGGGCGAGTCGCCGCCCGCACCGTTGCGACTGGTGATCAACTTCTGGGTGTAGGGCTGCATCTCGCTCCACGGGTTGAATGACGGGTCGAGCGAAGTCGAAAGCCCGCTGAGGATGCTCACCGTTCGCCCCAGATAGATGAAGTCCTGGGGAACCTGAAACGGCATCGAGAACAACAGGTCGCTGAATTCCTTGGCAATGTCCGCCATGCGGTCATAGCTGATGTCGCTCATCTGCTCCATCGTCAAGCCCCAGACCTCGTTGAAGACCAGATGCGCCGCCTCTTCCAGCCGTTCGTAGTCCGTATCCGGCAGCAGAAAGCCCAACTGCCCGTAGCTCTGTATCATCTTCTTTGCGTCACGGCTGATCAGTGCCGAAAGTGTGCCGATCAAGCCCTCGGCGATCTGCGGCGTGAGCGTTCCGGTCATGCCGAAGTCGATGAAGATCAGGTAGAACGGTCTGCCGCCGCCATGATCCACTCCGGCGTAATCACCGTTGAGTTCGGTTTCCGGCAGTGGGTAGACGAACAGGTTGCCGGGATGCGGGTCGGCGTGGAAGAAACGTTCCTCGAAGATCATGCGCAGGTAGGTGTTCATCAGCCGTTTGGCGACGGCTTTCCGGTTGATTCCGGCGGCTTCCAGCGCGGCATAATCGTCCAACTTGATGGTGGTCACGTCTTCCATCGTCAGGACGCGATCCGTCGAGTGTTCGGTGTAGACCTTGGGGATGTACACGCCCAGATCGTTCTTGAACATCTCGGCGAAACGGTTGGCGTTGCGTGCCTCGTGCTTGTAGGAGAGTTCTTCCAGCAGCACCCGCCCGAACTCTTCCATCAAAGCCACCGCGTCCGCCCGCCGTGAGATGAAGCGGAAGCGCATGGCGAAATGCGCAACCACGTTCACCGCCGCGAGATCGGTATGGCAGACTTCGACAATGCCGGGGCGCAGCACCTTCACGACCACGCGATCCCCGTTGTGCAAGCGGGCACGGTGAACCTGTCCCAACGACGCTGCCGCCACCGCCTTATCCTCAAACTGGGCGAAGCGCAGCGCAATCGGTCCAAGGTCTTCTTCGATGATGGCGCGAATTTCGCTAACGGGCACGCCCGGCACTTCGTCGCGCAGGACGGCAAGTTCGCTGGTCACTTCCGGCGGCAGAATGTCGTTGCGCGTGGAGACGAACTGTCCGGCTTTGATCATCACGCCGCCCATCTCGATGGCAAAGGCGCGAAAGGCGCGGGCGTAGCCCTGCCAGCGCTTGATGTTGCCGCGCTCGACATATTTGGGGAAGTAGCGATGCAAGATGATATGCCAGAACACCAACCGCACGAACAACCAGCCAAAGAAGGTGACCACCCGCGCGAAGCGATACTGCATCCGCAGCGAGCGCGGGCGCTGTTTGATGACCTCGCGCACCTGTGCCCGTTCGCGCTCACGTTCCTCTTGTGATCCCACCTGTGGTTCGGCAGCAGGCACGACGACTTTTAGCGGCTCGGCGTCGAGAGTTGCGGTTTCCGCATGTCCGTTCAGTTTCGCCGCCTCAGGGCTGGCGGGCGAACTGGATGTTGAGGGTTGATTGTTCAAATCGGGCATCAGCTATTTCTAAGTCCCACAAACTGTACGGCAGAACGATATTGCGGCGGTAGGGTCCTACGCGGAGCGTCAATTCGTCACGTGAACGGTAAATGTCCAAGTCCTGCTTATTGGCAAAGGGCAGCGGTACATGCAGGACGTAGCGATCCTTATCAATGGTCTCGATCCGGTGGGTCACGCCGTCAAACAGCTTTTGCGCCGGATTTTGATCGGCGTAGAGCGCATCGCCCAACCGCCGCAGCGCGTCCAAGCCACTGACTTCGCCGCCGAACAACGGCGCTTTGAGCAGCGGCAGTTCCCCGAATGCCTCATCAATGAAGTTGATGTTGTCCTTCTGATGGGTTTTCCACATGGCGAAGTAAGGATCGGTCACTTCGTCAGGGATGATGCGGTTGCAGATGATCGCGTCGGTGGCGTAACCGTAGAGGTTGAGGTAGGTGTATGTCCGCTGCGTCTCTTTGATGACCATGCGCTCCGGGTTGACCACCAGCCGAACGCTGCTGACTTCCGGGTCTGCCAGCAGGTCACGCACTTTATCAAGGGTGTCGAACAGCACCCGCACTTCGCTCCACGCGGTATTGTCGGGAATGGCGCTCTGGTCGCGTCCCAACACCTTGCCAATCGGACGTAGTATCTTGGATGCCCCCTGCGCAATGCCGATGATCTTCTCGAACCACCAGCGGGTCACGTCGGGAAGACTGAGCAAACGCAGGGTTTCCGCCGTCGGTGCGGAGTCCACGATCAGCACGTCGAACTGTCCCTTTTCGACGTACTGGTTGATCCAGAGTAGGTGAGCGCCCTCTTCCAGACCGGGCAATATCGTGACTTCTTCCGCCACGATGTCGTCCGCGCCCTGCTTGCTCAGAAGCGCCGCCAGATACCGCTGGATTTTGCCCCAGTATTTGTCCATCGAATAGCGGGCATCTACTTCCTGTGCCCACAAATTCGGGTAGATTTCAACCGGCTCAGGACCGATTTCCTTTTCAAGTGAGTCGCCGAGGCTGTGGGCGGTGTCGGTGCTGAGGACGATGGTCTTCAAGCCCATTTCGGCGCAGCGTAGTGCCGTCGCCGCCGAAATACTGGTTTTGCCCACACCACCCTTGCCGGTATGCACGATTACACGCATAGGTTTTACATCTCTTTCCGTGAACGGAGGGACGGAGTTCAAAGTGATGAGTGATGAGTAAAAGCAGTCAGCTTTCAACCGCTAACAACTGAAAACAATGGATGCTGACAACTCACCGCATTACTCATGACTTCATTCTCCGCCCGTTTGTTCTCTCATTATACACGTTGCGATAGTTGATTCCGCGTCTGAGCATATATACGAGGGAGTGGGATGTGGAGTTGCGAGGGAGCACAGAAAAGAAGAAAACGCTATGTTACGTGAAATGGCAAGCACACCAAAATTCCGGTTTTTAGGTCGCTTGCCGATGTGAGTGTCTACGTAGGAAAAATATCCTTTACTGCCAGCGTAAAACCGGGCAGTACGTCGCCACCGTCGAGTGTGCCGGTGATGTCGAGGCGTTCTCCACGCAGGATATTGTGTTCATCGAACTTGAAAACGATAACCGTCTTATCTTCGGCGTAAATTGCCCATACCAATCGCGTACCCGAATCAAGATACTCGTACACTTTCTTCAGGATGTCTTCATTGGGTGAAACCACTTCGACTGCCAGATCAGGCGCAAGATAGAACCTTTCGGGAAGTGCTGACAGTCGCTGCTTTGAAACAAAGCCAACGTCGGGACGGCGCGTATTGCCGTTGGGCAAAATGAAACCGCCATCTGCGCCAGTGACGTAGCCAAGATCGTTCGCCAAGACAAAGACATTGATGAACGTCGCCATACGTACAGCGACAATCGTATTGAGTGGGCTTGACCATCCCATATCGACGATTTCTCCATCTTCCAGCTCGAGACGGCGGTCTTCGTTCTCTGGCAGCGAAGCAATCTCCCAGAATTCGTCAGCCGTATAGCTTCGTTCAGCGACAGACATATTCACACCCCAGACCTAACTTCTCACAAATTATACGACGCTTTTGCCTACCCCACCGCTGGCGGTTGCTCGTCGGCGAACCATGACTGGTTCTCTTCCGCCAGCATGTCGATCACCTGCCACCCCTCGAAACGGCTGAGGATTTCCTCACGCGGCAGGCTGCTCGATGATCGTGCTGCAACGATTGGGCTATCGAGGTATGGGCTGGTGACAGCCATCAATGCCCCGTAACTGCGCCAGCGCACGTTATCACCAGTGACGATCACCAGCACCGGACGATCCCCTTCGCGCCGTGCTTCCACTGCCTCGATGAGATCGCGGGAGATCAGGTTGAATTCCTTCAGAACAGAGATACGTGGTAGGCTGTAGTAGAACAGGCTCCACGCCAGCACCGCGCCAAACAGCCCAAACACCACCGGACGCGCAAACAACTTTCGGCGGTTCGCCAGCCACGCCAGTGGCAGCGCAGTGATCAGCGCGAAGGCAGGCAGCGCCTCGAAGTAATAGCGGGTGCTGTATCGCTGCGAACCGATCCAGTAGGTCAAATGGGTGATGAGCAGCGACAGCGCCACGCTCACGATCAACCACGTCCACGCCGCTTGCCGATCTTTCATAACAAGCAGCGGCGCGAGCAGCCACAGCATCAACGTGATAACGACCAACCATGCAATTTGCGGATCGCGGACGTGGTTGATGTCCTCTGTGAGAAACGGCAGCGCCAGTATTGCCAGCCCCACGAACAGCCAGAGCGCCACCAGCAGCGACCATTGACGATAAGCGACGATCAAGCCAAAAGGCAGCAGTATCCAGCTTATGCCGAACAAAGGATAATAGTCCGACTGAAACAGCAAATGATCCTTCACTTCAAAGCTGAGTTCGCCCGTCGCATCGATCATCGGATAGGGCTGCCACTCCGAACCATTGTCCGCAGTGGGAACAAATCTTCCCTGCAACTGCCAGCCGAACAAATCCGCCGCCATCAGCGAGAGATCGAAGCGCATGTGGCGCACGCCCTTTTCCAGCGTGTGTCCGTTGCGCCCGTAGCCTTCGCCGTAGCCCACGCGATCATAGGACCACACCAGCGTATACAGGTTTTCGGTAGGATCGCCCACCGCCTGATAGTTGAACAACGGAATGGACAGACTGATGAGTATGGCAGGGATAGCAAGCGCGACGAGTGGTTTCAGGGTAGCGAGAAGGTGATGCAAGGAAGGCTGAGGCGTAAGAGTTCCCGCCTCTACCTTTGGCGCTTCCGCATGTAGGGGTGAGTCATGACTCGCCCCCACCGTCACCCCTATGGCTTCCTGCTTTTCCGAACGGGGACGTGACAACACCGCCCGAAGCAGCCGAACGCCGCTCCACGCCACGAACGGAACGGCAACGGCAATCCCCGTGAGTGGACGATTGCTCACCAGCATTCCCAGCGCGATTCCCGCGATCACGCCCCAGCGCAGCGCGTTTTTTCCGCGTTCGACGCGCCAGTAGGCATAGACAAACAGCACCGTAGAAAACAGCGCCGTCGTATGTCCCATCAGAGTCGCGTTGAGCAGCAGCGCCATCGGCGAGAAGGCGGTCAGCGCGGCGGCAAACACGCCCACGTCGGGACTGAAGACTTCGCGCCCCAGACGATACACCACCGCCACCGCAAGCGCGGCGAAGAAGGCATTGACCACCCATTCCTGTCCCAGAATCACGCCGATTGCCAGCAGCGCGGGGAAACCGGGGGTGTACTTGCCGAAGCGCGTCCCCTCGTGATCAATGACGAAGGGCTGCCAATACGACGCTCCGGGAGTAGGCGTTTCGATCACCAGATTCCCACGTGCAATGATCCGCGCCTCGAATAGATACGCCATTTCGTCTTCGATGTGCGGCAGGCGCTCAAAGACGGCGTCACTTAAATAGGCGCTCATCCCGAAGCTGAAGAACGCCAGCAGTACCGCGATCAGGCGGTGGTAGAAATGCTCGGTTTGGGACAGATTTCGCATCATGAATGGGGATTATAAGGGTCAAGACGGCAAACATACAAGCGGAGGGTATTCTGCTTATCAACGGCTAATGCAGGGCAACAAAAAGCCCCTCTCTGTAAGAGGGGCTTTTGAACTTCACTCCACCTGCACCTTGACCTTGTTAGGTCCGGTGGTGGAAGGACGGTCATCACTGTCGCCGGAGGCGCGTTTGAAATTCTTGTCGAATTCCTTGCTCGCCTTCTCCAGCCCGTCAATCGTCGCATCCACCAGCACCTTCATCCCCTTGATGAACTCGCGTCCGGCTTCGCGACTGTGCTCCTTGAAGCCATCCGGCAGCAGCGCATCCACCGCCTTCACACTCTCCTCGAAGGCGCGTTTCTGGTGATGCACGAATGCGCCCAGCGGGTCTTGCTTCGGATCAGGGGTAGCGGTCTGGTGTTCACGTTGACCGTTTTCGTTCATGGACAGTTCTCCTCTATAACGTGCTTCACCCTATTATACGGGGTTCAGCGTCAGAAGGTTTCAATTTGGTCGCCAGCGCGGGTAGCGCTCCACGCAGGTATCGTGAGTCAAACGCACAGCGTTGTTAGGTACGTCGATGTATAGATCGAACATGCCGTTTTGCAATCGACTGCGCACGGCGTAGCCATCCGCCGAAATGTCAGCATCTACACGGTTCGCCTGATTGTCCGGTATCTCAATACCCGGAGGCGGCATAAGGAACACCTGACCATTTCGCTCGACGGTTGTCATGGGGATGGGGGAAGTTTCGGTGACTTCGCCGTTCGCCACATTCACCACGAGGTCTGCCACTGCTATCGTTGTGCCGATGCTCAACATACGAAGCTTCAAATGCTCCCCGTCAGGCTCCCAGAGCAGCGGCGTTTCGAACGTGACGTATTCCGGCGCGAGCAGGTATTGGCGGCTGGTTTCCAGATCAATCGCGTAGATACGGCGGTTGAACGCCAACTGAGCGTCACGTTCCATCGCCTCGAACACCAACCACCTGCCGTTGGGCGAGTATGACATGCTGAAGATGCGCTCGTGCTGATCGGTGAGTTGATGCCGGATTCGGTGCGACACGTCCAGTTGATACAGCCCTTCGACCACGAACGAGCACTCATTCACGTAGGCGATCACGCCGCCGTCGAACAATCCGGTCTTGCCGACGACGGAAGCCGATACAACCGCTGCGGTAGAGAGCGCCAGCACCAACCCGGCGAGGCGCAGTACCGCGCGTTGAATACCGTTCATAACGTTCGTCTGACTTCCACCTGCAATCATGCAGGTTATTCGAGCAGTGTTGCAACGTGTGGTTCAATCGCCTGTGCTACGCGAAAGTTTCCATCCTCGATAATGTGTACCCGGTCAATGAAAATGTAACCCGACTCATCACTGAAAAGATCGGATAGTATGAGGAAATCGCTCTCGCCGTCGATTCGCTCTCGTAGAATTGCATCAGCCTCACGATACAAATCCCAGAAACCGGGCCAGACCGCCTCATTGTCGTCCACGAACTGCTGTTCTTCCGGCGTGCGATTCTCCTTAAAAAGCAGCGTCGGCTGCCACACGAACAACGTCCTCACCCCGTATTCCGCCGCCAGCGCCCTGATTATCCGAATATTTTCCAGATAACGGTTCACGGTTTCTTCCGCCGTGCCTTCGGATGTCACCAGCGACAAATCAACGTCATCCAAGGTGATACGCGGACGCGCCAATATGATCTGCCCTGCATCCAACAGCCTGCCGACGTAGAATTCCTGAATGCGGTTCACCTCGTTGTGAGGCAGTCCCGCCGCCTGATGGATGTAAGTCGAAGCAAGATCGTTGAATCCGCCATAAAAGACGGCGACCTCTGGCACGTTGCCCTGTGCAAGCTGGAGTTGAAAGAGGATCAAATCCTGCGTGCTCACGTAGGCGACCTGCCCAAAATTGGTGACACGCGCCGCCTGACCACGCTCGTCGAGCAGCCGCGCAACCTGTGAGGGAATGGTGTAGTCGTCGCGCGAACCATCCCCCCACACGGTAGAACCCCCGAAGAAAAACACGTCCGGCGCATCTGTCTCAGCATCCACGAACGAAGCCGTTTGCCGCAGCCCGTTCGTAGCCACGTTGATGTATTGCCCCTGAACCGGTTGGATGCGCGAATAGGTATAAGGAAGCCACTGCGCCTGAATGCCGCCGAGTTCAGCCCAATACTCGCGGGATCGTTCGGCATCCACTTCCCCGCCAAAAAAGGTCAGCACACGATAGTCTGTCGTACCGCGCAGCCTGCCGATCAAACTCGTGCCTTCCAGCAGAAACCCGTTCACGAGATAGAGAATCAGCAACCCGAACAGCGCCGCCAACGTGATACCGATGCTGCTCCATAGCGAACGTGTCCGGTTGAACCACGCTGAAATCTGATCTCCCACGATGATCAGCAGCGCCGCCAGCAGCAGGATGCTCCACCACAGGATCAGGAAAAACACGAACATCAGGTTTGGCGTCAGCCCGCGAATCAGGAACAACGCCACCAGATCGACTTCCAGTATGAAGAATATCAAGATGATGGCAACGCCGCGCCGTGAAAGTCGGCTCACGAGCGGTTGAAAAGAAACCGCCCACTGTTCGATAGGCTTGCGTAACAAAAGGATGCCCGCGCCAATCAAGCCGAGCAAGCCTACACCGTAGATGACAAGCAGCAGCGTCCGCATGTTCGCCCGCATCGGTGCGGACAGTAGAAAGGGAACGGTCACGAGCATTCCCACAAACGCCAGAAAAACCAGCGCGAAGGCGCTTCTCGCCAGTAAATGACTTCGCGCGGATGCGCCGGAAGAATCGAGAGTCGTCGGCAACATACACCTCACAGCGATAAGACTCACCAATGGTTGAGAATATAGCGAACATTGGACGCGATGGCTAAAGCAGGGAAGGGAGTTTCAGCATAGGCATTTTTACCCCATGATGACATAATAGACCGCAATATCGTTCTGCTGTCTGTATGGAAAGAGCACCGTCATTGAAGGAAATCATACAACTGGCATGGGATCGCTTTACCATTATCACTGCCATCATCGGAGATGTGCAGGGACGAGCGATAGCAACCGCGTTTTACTTCACCGTTCTCGTGCCATTTGGCGTCGCCTCTCGATTACTCAGCGATCCGCTGGCGCTGAAGTCCAGCGGGCAGCCGTCGTGGATCAATCGCCCCCCGACGCCCGAAGCGCTCGACGCGGCTCGGCGGCAGGGATAGCCTATGTACATTCTCGGCATTTCCTGTTTTTACCATGACTCGGCAGCCGCCCTCATCCGTGACGGCGCGATAGTGGCAGCCGCGATGGAAGAGCGGTTCAGCCGCAAGAAACACGACAACGGCTTTCCAGAAAAGGCGATTGCCTTCTGTCTGAATCAGGCGGGCATCACAGGCGACGATCTGGATTACGTCGTGTTTTATGAAAAGCCGCTGGTCAAATTTGAGCGCATCCTCCTCACCACGCTCAACACCTTCCCTCAGTCCGCCGGAGTCTGGCGTGAATCCATGCTGGCGTGGTTGAAAGAAAAATTGTGGATCAAAAACGTCATCCAGAAGGGCGTCGGCGTCAACTATGACCGCGTGCTGTTCTGCGACCACCACATGAGCCACGCGGCAAGCGCCTTCTTTGCCAGCCCGTTCAAAGAGGCGGCGGTGCTGACCGTTGATGGCGTGGGCGAGTGGACAACCACCACCTTAGGTCATGCCACCAGCGCATGGGAAGGGGAAACCGACAAGCGCAACAACATCACGCTGTTGCAGGAACAGCGTTTCCCGCATTCGCTTGGCTTGCTCTACTCGGCGTTTACCGCGCTGCTCGGTTTTCAGGTGAACGACGGCGAATACAAAGTGATGGGCATGGCTCCCTATGGTCAGCCGCGCTACGTAGACAAGATTATGCGGGTGGTCGAACTAAACCCCAGTGATGGCAGCTTCCGCCTCAACATGGACTATTTCAGCTTCCATCACTCGACACAGCACACCTACAACCGCCGTTTTATCGAGTTGTTTGGCGAGGCACGCCAGCCAAGCGATGACTTCTTCACCGCAGCGATTGACCCGGCAAGAGCCGCTGCCGAACCCTCCACGGCTGAACGCAACCAGTATTACGCCGACCTCGCCGCAAGCATTCAATGCGTTCTTGAAGAAGCGCTGATCACCATCGGGCGCTATCTGCACCAGCAAACCGGACTGAACAAGCTGGTGATGGCAGGCGGCGTTGCGCTGAACACCAGCGCCAATTACCGCCTGCTGCGCGAAACGCCTTTTGACGAGATATACATTCAACCGGCGGCGGGCGACGATGGCGGGGCGCTGGGCGCGGCGTTGTGGGCATATCACGTCGTACTGGGAAAACCGCGCAACTGGGTCATGCCCAACGCCTACTGGGGACAGGCTTTTTCCGACGGCGAAGCCCGCGAGTTCCTTGACAGTCACGGCATCAAGTATGAATCCTTCGAGGATCGAGAGGACACTCTGCTGGACATCGTTGCCGATGAACTGACTCGAAAGAAGGTTGTCGGGTTCTTTCAGGGGCGCTTCGAGTGGGGACCGCGTGCGCTGGGCAACCGCAGCATCCTTGCCGATCCGCGCAGCGCCGAGATGAAAGAGGTCGTGAACACCAAGATCAAATTTCGGGAGCCGTTCCGCCCCTTCGCGCCGGTGATTCTGCGCGAGCGAGCGTCGGAATACTTCGATTATCCCGACGTGGAGAAACACGAAGCGCCGCGCTATATGCTCATGGTCAGCCCGATTCGAGAGGATAAGCAGGATAAAATCGCGGCGGTCTGCCATGAGGGAACCGGACGCTTGCAGACCATTGAACGCGAAACCAACCCACGCTACTATGGTCTGGTGGAACGATTCGGGCAGGCGACGGGGGTTCCCGTCCTGCTGAACACGTCCTTCAACCTGCGCGGTGAACCCATTGTCACGTCCCCGCGCGATGCGTGGAATACCTTCAACAACAGCGATCTGGATATGCTGGTGCTGGGTACTTTGCTGGTTAGAAAAGATGGGAAATAACGGAGCACACCCTCATGCGTGACTTCATCGCCCGTATGGGCATTTTAGGCGAACTGCTTCAGTTTCTGTGGATGCGGAAACTCTACTGGCTCGTGCCGCTCGTTCTGCTGCT
>DATGQJ010000511.1:0-3849 GCA_035304265.1 Oceanobacillus sp. | reverse complement strand
GTTCAGCCTCAATGTCAGTAAACACGTTCTGATTCTCAGTATACGACACGCGAATTGGCTGCCAAGTAGCCGTCGGATGAACGTCGTTAAAGCGAAGGGTGTGCGTAGGCAAACAAAAACACCTCGCCGGGTTTGGCAAGGTGTTTCTGATGATTGATCAGTTGCGGTCAGCGATAGTTGTTGATCAGGTTCAACATGTTACGCACCGAAACTGGCTTGCGGACGTACTGGTTGCACCCGGCGGCGGCGTACTGATCGGCGTAGCCCATCGTATCGTAGGCGGTGATCGCCACAATCGGTTCGGCGACGCCTTTCTGTCGAAGTAGACGGGTCAACTGCAACCCATCCATGCTTCGAGTGCCGAGGTTCAAATCCATCAAAATCAAGTCCGCATCCCCTGGCGAAATCTCAGACAACGCGGTTTCCGCGTCGTTGAACGTGACCAACTCATCGTTGCTCATATGGCAGATACGTTCGATCAGTGCCACATTCGCCAGGTTGTCTTCAACATACACAATACGCATAGACCCTCAACTTCGATAGTTGTTAATAGGCGTTCACGATCACGGGGATAGCGTCGTAAGAACCTCTAAAGATGGTGTACTCCGCCGAAATCCAACCGCGCCCACGTCTCGGAACGTCCACAAAATACCAGGCACCATCTTCGGTCACGCCAAGCGGCTCGAAGGTCGTCCCACCGGGAACCGTGGCAATGACGGTGTAAATCGCACCCGGACCTGAACGCACATTCAGATTACCGGTGTTGACGATCACCTGCGGAACTTGAATTTGCGGAATAGCGACATTGCCCGCGCCGGTTGGCAAGCCCAGACTCTGCGGTAGCGGTTGTACAACTGGCGACGCCAGCGTTTCCCAGCGCACAAACGGCACATAACTGAAATCGCCACGCGGAATGGTAAAGCTAATGTCTACCCAACCTGCGCCAATGGCAGTGGCGACCATATACCACGTACTATCCTGATTTCTGCCGAGCACAGGAAGCTCAGTTCCGCCCGGAACGGTGGTCAGAACGGTAAACTGCGGTCCCGGACCAGTTCGCACGTTCAGGTTGCCGGTATTGACCACGACAATAGGCAGCGCGAACTGACGCTGTTGGGCATCAGAGGCGACCACGCCGAGTAGAGGCACTGCTAGCACCAAGAGCAGCAGCGTAAAAAGAAGAACCTTAGCTTTTAACTTCATGAGTGCATCTCTCCTGTCATGAGTCGCCCCACAACGGGGACAGTAAAACTATTGTATCTTTGTAAGTATAAGGGAAAAAATTCAAAAGTCTATCAACTTTCTTTCCCAGTATATGGCGAACTTGGTGAAACAGCAACGGGAAAGGATTAAGAGAACGTAGCCCAAGCGTAGGGCAAGAGCACTTGAGCCAAGCCATCGAAAAATGATATGCTCAGACCATATCAACCACATCATCGTTCAAGAGGTTTCGTGATGAAGCGTCAGACGCTCTGCCTGCTGCTATTGTCTACATTGTTATTCATCGGTGTGCCGTTCGTTTATGGTCAGGACGAGTGTGCCGACTGCCCACCCGGTATCTCGGAAGCCGAAATTCTTGCTTACCCAACGCCGAACGTACAACAGCTTTACCCTGATGATACGCTGCTCTATGACCGCATGTATCAGCGCGTGAATGGCGCTGTCGATATTTACGATGCGCCGAACGGCAACATCGTCAACACGCTCGATGCCGGATTCAACTTCGTCACCACACAGGGAACGCAAGACGAATGGACGATGATTAATCCCGATCAATGGGTGCGCACCGAATTCTTAAGCGTCGCCCGTCCGTCTCGGTTCGCTGGCGTTACGCTTCCAGAAGAGCCGCTGCCGTATCCCTTCGGCTGGATTCTATGGAACGTCGTGCCGAGCCGCACACCCGGCGCAGAACCCACCGACGGCGATCTGGCGTTGCTGCGCTATACGTTGGTCAATCTGTATTCGTCTGTCGAAGTGGATGGCTGGCGCTGGTATCAGGTCGGGGTTGACCAGTGGGTTCACCAGACACTGATCGGAAAGTACATTCCGGTGGAGCGCCCGGCGGAAGTTGACACCGAAAAATGGGTCAGCGTTGACCTATACGAACAGGTCGTCATCGCCTATGAAAACGAAAAGCCGGTATTCGTCACGCTGGTGTCGTCCGGTCTGGCGGAATGGCCCACCAACGAAGGCTTGTTCCATGTGTATGTGCGTTACCCCCGCACGATCATGAGTGGCGCAGAGGGACAAGAAGATTTCTACTATCTTGAGGAAGTCCCGTGGACGCAGTATTTCGACGGTGACATCGGTTTACATGGAACCTACTGGCATGACGGCTTCGGCTATCGTCACAGTCACGGGTGCGTCAACCTTTCCATCACCGACTCCTACTGGTTGTACAACTGGGCAGCGTCGGAAATCGACTTCGAGACTCCCAACGATACAGGCGCGGCAGTTTACGTCTACAGCAGTGGACAGTATAAGTAGTAGCCATCTACAGCCATCATCAAACACAAATCCGAAGGCGCTCCGGGGAGAGCGCCTTTTGTTTCGCCATTGTCAAGCGACAAAAGCACGCTATCATGTTTCCATTCAGCAAAGGAGCATTCCGGCGTGCAGCCATCGCAGCAATTCAGCCACTTATCCGCCAGCCTCGAACGGCATATGGCGCAATACGGCTATCACACCGTTGAGACATCGGTGATTCAACCTGCCGACATGTTTCTAACCCGCGCGGGCGACCAGATCATCGAGCATCTGTTTACATTCGAGCGACGGGGCAAACAGTACGCGCTTCGTCCGGAGTTCACCGCATCAGCAGCCGCGCTTTATGCCGCGCAATGCAGTGAAGGAACTGTCGCACGATGGCAGTTCCACGGTGCTATCTTTGAAGATGATCCGGTTGGCAACGGTAGCACCTACCAGCATTATGCCAGCGGCGCGGAACTGCTTGGGCTGGCGGGTTCGCTGGCGGAAGCCGAGATCATCGCAGTGGCGGCGCATGGGTTGAGCAAGCACGGCATTATGGACTGGCGGCTGGTGATCGGCAACGTCCAACTGGTTCGGCAGTTGCTTTCGGCGTTCCACCTCGATAGCCGCGCCCAGCGTTTCCTGCTCGGTCACGTCGCCACGCTGAAGCACCAAGGCAGAGCCTACGTGATGGGACTGCTGGACAAGTTGGTGATGGGCAACCTTACCAATAGCGTGAGTAATGCGGCTGGCACGTCTGAGGAATTGAACACCCAACAACTCCTTGATGTGCTGCTCGACGCGACCCAACACGGTGGGACGATGGGCGGACGGACTCGACATGACATCGTGCGCCGACTGCTGCAAAAACGCCAGCGTGCCGCCGAGCGCGATCAGTTCATCAAGGCGTTGGATTTTCTGGAAGTGTGGAGCAAGATTGACGACACGCCGGACAAAGCCTTTGACACAATGCAGGCGTGGATTGCGCCGGATGATGTCGCGGCACAGGCGATTTTCGATGACTGGCAACGACTACTCGATTTGCTGGATGCTTTCGATATTCCCAGAGAGCGGATTCGGATTCAACCCGCGCTGGCGCGAAACTGGGACTATTACACCGGAACGGTATTTGAACTTGCCACGGCGGATAATTGTCGATTGGGTGGCGGCGGGCGTTACGATGAACTGGCACGACTACTAGGCGCTGAGTCGGACGTTCCTGCCGTCGGCTTCACTTATTATGCTGACGAACTGCTCAAACGCATTCCTCTAGAGCGAGAAGACCGAGCGAAGACGATCACGGTGGTCGTTTCCGCCGATGCGGAAATTGCAAGTGTTCGCTGGAGTCAAACACTACGACAACAAGGGTACGAAGTCAGA
>DATGQJ010000510.1:0-7014 GCA_035304265.1 Oceanobacillus sp. | reverse complement strand
CCATCATCTCTTCGGCGTAATTCACCATCACCTGCGCGTATGCGCCGATACGTTTGGTATGGAACGCGGGTTGGGCAAGCCGACGCTGGCGTTTCCACGACTCGCCGTCGTTGGTGAACAGACCGTTGCCGACGACGGGATACATCACGCGCTTGGTTCCGCGAGACTTCAGGTAATTTTCGGCATCGGTGACGAGCACTTGATGAATAGGGTCGGGGTGGTTGAGGATGTAAAACGGAAACGGACCAAATTTGGCGAGAACCACGTCGCCATACTCACGCACCGCCAGCATGAAGGGCAGCGTGTTGTTGTTCACGTCGTTCAAGTTGCCCAGCAAAAAGTGACCCTTCGCGCCGGGCGGTTTTGGCTGTGTTTGCATACAGCACCTCATATTCGATTGTGAAATTCTGAACAATATTAAGTATACGAGAAATTTCTATTTTGAAAAGTGCTATTTTTCACAATGCGGTGGCTACTTCCCCCCGCTGAACTGAATAACCCCTCGTTTGCCGTTGACGCGCCACTGCGGATCATCCGCTTCAAGACGTTCGGCAAGACCAGACGGCAGCCCGACAATCGTATCACTCTTGAGCGTGCGCAGCGCTAACAGGGGAATCGGGAAGTAAGCGGTTACTTCACTGAACGGCGTCGCCGGATTCCAGAGGGCATCTCCGGTCATACGGCGGTAATTAGCATCCCCTTTGAAGATGGCAAGCCTGCCGCCATCCAACGTCTTCTGCAAGCGCGGTGGTAGCTGCCAGAGGAAGTTGGTGCTGTTCCAGAATGCGTCCGGCGCAAGGCTTAGCTGACCTCGCTCGAACATTTCACACAAGTCTGCGCCAAGCCGTCGCAGATCGGCGCTGCGTCCCTCGCGTTCCAATAATTGCATGAAAAATACGACATCGTGTGCGGTTGCGTCGCTCACGAAGGTTGGGTGCAGCTTGACATGCATGACGACACGCTCAACCACCCGCATCTGGATGAGCGTGTGAGCGAGAATCAAGTCCATTGCGAGTTCAGACCCGGCGTTGTCCACGATGAGATGGATCGTGTCCGAAGGCGAGCCTGATTTCTGAAAAAACAGGCGCAGCGCCGCGCTTCGGTCATCCACCAGCAAATCATCTTCCTCAGCATGGGTGCCGTGTGTCGCGGCGATGCTCAAGCTGAGGTCGATGCGGTTGCCCCAGAGGACGTGTAAAAGCAGTTCCGCCAAGCGTTCCTCCGGCGTATTCGAGGACGTTGCAAGCGCCGCTTCCATGGTTCGCCAGAGATTATCGCTGGTCATTTCTTCGGCTTTCCACGGTAAGAAGGGATCACGCCCGGTTTCCCACCAGCGCACCGCCTGAATCAGCAGGCGATAGAGGTAAACCTCTGCGAAGAACCATTCGCTGTTCAGCCACGTTTCCCCGCGATGCGGCGCGTACAGGCTTTCCCACTCGTCATAATCCGGCGCGGGGGTATCGAGCATGGGGATCGGCGCGTCCGATTCAAGATCACCAGCTATTCGCTCAAGCGCATCAAGGATATTGGGCGAATAATCGGGGTTGCGACGGGCAACGTCGCGCACAATTCCCGGCACACGAACGCGCATGGTGTGGTGCGCAAAAGCGTTGTTTGGATTGGTGGGCACCGGAGACGGTAGGCGTAATGGTGGCTGCATGGTTTATCCTAAATAGGTTGACAAAATCGCCAAGAATCGTTTTTCTAGAATGACTTGTATAGTTTTACCTCAGGGAAATCAATGGACAATGACATAGTATCGCTGGCGATCTTCATCCTCACCCAACAGGGCGAGATGCAGATGGAAAATCCGCTTTCGCTCGAAGCTGCATTCCGCGACGAGCGGATCGAAGTCGCTGGCTTGATCAATCCCCAGACACGGGAATTTGAAGCAGTTTACATCAACATTAACCTGCCGTCACATGCTGATGCGAAACCGGGCATGATCGACTACACAGCGCCCTTCACCATTCCCAAGTCGGAACCCGTCTACGAAACTTCGGTTTATCAGTGGCGACAGGGAAATGTGTATTTTCACCGTCGCGGCTTGTGGGAGGCGTATCTCGCCCACCTTGCGCGTGAAATTCGAGGGGAGATTGAGGCGCTCAACCTGCTCAACGGCGTCCCGATTGATGACACCACGCTATTCTCTGACATTCCGTTGAATATGCCGTCGTAACACGCCCGTTTTGAAGGCTACGTGACGAACGCCCGTCCCTGCGTGTGCTGCTGCCATGCGCCTGTTTCGAGAATGTCACCAATTGCAGCAATCACCAATCTCACCTCATCTTCGGTGTTATAGAAATGGGGTGAGATGCGGATTCCGGCATTCTCGCGGTAATCGGTGATGATGTTACGGTCTAGCAAGGCTCGCGTGACTTCGTAGGCGTGGGGAACGGCTAACGTCACCGTTCCCGCGCGTTCGTCAGGGTTGAGCGGGGTACGAACCTCATACCCTGCTTTTTGCGCAAGCTTGATGAGCAACGCGGTCAGGCGGCGGCTGTTGGCGCGAATGACCTCTGCCCCGATCTGCGCAATGATGTCGATTCCCGGCTCAATGCCGTAGAGGGATGCGACGCCGAACGTGCCGTTGAGGAAGCGGTAGGAATCCTCGCGTAGCTCAATTTCATCCACCTCGAAGGCGAACGGGCGTTTGTGCGCGAACCAACCCGTGATTTTCGGCGTGATCATCGGCAGCAGATCGGGACGCACGTACATAAAAACTCCGCCCGGTCCGCCGCACATCCATTTCAGCGTCCCGCCGATCAGGATATCGACATTCAACGCGGTCACATCGACGGGAATGACCCCGACGCTGTGATATGCGTCAAGTACCGTCAACGCACCAACGCGGTGTGCCTTCTCGATAATTTCGTGCGCTGGCATGATGTAGGCGCTGCGGAACAAAACGTGACTGATCGAGACGAATGCTGTCTGTTCGTCAATCGCGTCGAGCATCTCGTCGATGGGCACGGTAATTCCGTCGCGGCTTTTGACCATGTGAAACTGCATCTGCGGGAACATGCCGCGCAGCACGTAATACATGGTCGGGAAAATCATATCGTCGATGATGATCTTGGTGCGTCCTTCAGGGAAACTCATGCCACTGTAAAGAATGCTGGCGGCAATGCTCAAATTCTCGTGGATGGAAACGGTAGATGGCGGCGCGTTGATAATTTGCCCAATTTTGTCGCCAACCTGCCCGTTGAGCGCCCACCAACTATCCCCCCATGCTCGCACTCCACGAGACGCCCACGTATCGGCATAGGCACGCAAGCTGTCATAGACGCCGCGCGGCATTGCGCCGAGCGAATGGCTGACGAGATAGGTCGTTTCCTGAAGGATGGGAAACTCATCGCGCCATTGAAGTAAATTATGGTTCATCGGTTGCTTCTGCCACTACAAACGAGCCGGTACGCGCACACTGTTCGCCCAGTGATTCGATGTAGATGCTCACCGTCCAGTCGTAAGCGCCCGCAAGCGGAAGTTGATTGATCGGCAGTTCGAGCGCCATGAGTTCGCCCCCTACTGCCTGTGCCCCCAGATTTTCCCCCGTCTCACGATGAACGACAAGAAACCGCACCATCACAGGCTCGGTGAGGATGGCGGGCGGGCGCGGCGTCGCTGTGCCGGAAATTTGCGCCTGAATTTCCGATTGCCATGTCCGTTCCAACGTGCCAAACACCAGCAGTAGCGTATCATCCGGCTCGAAAACGTGACCTTCTGCGTAAGGAAAATCGACGTGTAACGAGGCGCAGAGATCGTTGAGCGAGCGCGTTGGCTCAGGTGTCGGCGTGAGGGATGGTAAAGGCGTCTGTGAGGCGGTTGGCGTTGGCGTCCATGTCCACGTTGGCGGCAGAGTCGGGCGCACGTCAGGCAAGACAGATGTGTTGTAGGGAAGCGGCGTGGGTACTGGTTCAGTTGGCGCAGGCGTAGAGGGCGCACAAGCCGCACACAAAAACAACACCACGAGCGCCGCTGCGTTCGTGGTGCTGCCGATGAAGCGACTTTTAAGCGCTTTCTCCAAGACGGCGCTCGGTTCCTGCCCGAAGCCGTTGAATATTTTCACGGAAGCGCACATAAATCAGCAGAGCGAGCAGGATCGAATAAACCGCGTATTCCCACGAGATGATTTGCTGCGATACAAGGACGATCATCCACGTAATCGCCAGCCCGAACATGAGCAACACGGCAAGCGATACGTAACGGGTCAGCGCGATCACGAACCCACCGACCACCAGCATCGCGGCGATCACGTAAAACGGCACGATCATGAACAACGTGCCAAACGCGGTGGCTGCACCTTTACCGCCGCGTATTGTTCCCGTAATCAGGGCGACAAACAGCGACCAGTTGTGTCCGGCAATCGCGCAGACGGCGGCAATCACGGTTGCGAGCGCATGGTTCTCCGGCATGATCTGGCTGGCGATCCAGATAGCGATCACGGCTTTCAGGCTGTCGAAGAACCAGACGATGATGCCCCAGACCAACCCCATCGCACGGATCACGTTGGTCGCGCCCATATTGCCGCTGCCGTACTCGAATATATTGATATTTCTTAATTTGGCGACCAGAAAAGCAGTAGGGAATGAACCGATTAAGTAACTAACAATGACGATGACGAGAACTTTGGGGAGGTAAATATCCATGTGCAATCCCACAACACCTTGAACAAGTCTTTTGTTTTGGTTAGCTGAGTTAAGCCCTATTCTAATCCAATCCACAATTTAAGAACACTTAAAGAACGATGAAGTGTCGCCATGCCCAAGTCGAGAGGGTTGTACTCGCACCCCTCATCCCCTTCTCCCACACAAGCGGGGAGAAGGGGGGCAATCACGACATCATAGTCCATAAGGCGTTCAAACCGGATCGACCAGCACTAACGTGCCCGGTTCGAACAGGGTTACGCAGGTGAAACCGGGAAATTCGGTTACGGTGTAGCTGCCCACGATTTCGGCAATACGCGGCGCATTGTTGGCGTTCAGATAGACGAGCGTTCCCTCGCCACGCAAGCAGACGACGATGCCGCCCTCAAAATAGTTCAATCCGGTTGGGCTGAAGATGTCCACCGCCTGCCACACGCCCATATCCAGCACGCCCTGATTGCCGATGAAACCGCTGTTGGTGACTTCACTTCCTTGCCATGTCACGTATTTGCCATTTGCGACGATGGTTCGCACGTACACGTCAGTGTTCATGCCGTTGGGCACGCCAACCCGCACGATGCTTTCAGGATCGGCGTTGGCATCAGCGGCAAGGGGAGCGGGTGGGGGCGGAGCAGCATCCGGCGTACTGGCTGGAGTCGGCGTTCCCTCTGCCGGTAAGGCAGACGGTGTAGCTGTGGGTGTTGCCGATGGATCGGATGTGCTGGTTGCGGTTGGCGTGAAGGTGGGCGCGTTCACGCTGACGATCAGGGTGTCGCTGCCACTTCCGCCGTTATTGTCAGCGACGGTAATGGTGACGGTAAAGTTGCCGCTTGCCGTATAGGTGTGCGTACCGCTGACGCTGCCATTCACGGCAGCCACATCCTCTACAGGACTGCCATCACCCCAGTCAATTGTCGCTGTGTGAGTGTCGTCTGCGTCTTCGTCGGTGTAGGTGGCGTTGACCACAACGGGAGTATTCAGGTCAACCGTCTGATCGGTTCCCGCCGTCACTACCGGATTGTCGTTTGCGGTGAGGACATCGACGGTTACGGTGGCTGTATCAGAACCGTCGTTCCCATCACTGACGATGACCGTGAAACTGTCGATGCCGGAAAAGTTTTCAGCAGGGGTATAGGTGAATGACCCATCTTGGTTCACGGTTGCAATGCCATTGGTGGGCGGAGTGCCGAGCGAAAACGTCAGGGCATCACCATCGGCGTCCACTGCGGTGAGCACGTCGTTGAGCGGCGTATCTTCAGGTGTGGAAGTTGTTAGGTCGTCAGCGTCAGGCGGATCGTTGATCGGGGTGACGCTGATGACGAAGGTTTGTGGCGCGGAAGTATCGACGCCGCCGTTTAGCGTACCGCCATCATCCCTCAGCAAGACCTGTATGGTCGCCGTTCCATTGGCGTTTGGCGCAGTTTGATAGGTTAAGTTTCCGGTTGCAGTGTCGATGGCTGGTGTGTTTGCAAAGGTTAGATTGCCACCAATGACGCTCAAATCGAAGGTGAGGTTTTGCCCGGATTCGTTCGCGGGTCCCGCGCTGATGCCGGCAGCAAATCCGGCGACAGTTTGTGCGCCTGCATCTTCGTCAATTGCCGGGGGATTGCCGGACAGCGTGAAAGACGGCGCATCGTTCACGCCCAGAATCGTGACCTCGACCAATGCAACGTCTGTGCCACCGTTTCCATCATCGACCAACACCGTGAAACTATCGCTGCCACTGTAATCTGCATTGGGCGTGTACGTAAATGAGCCGTCGGCGTTGACGGTGACAAACCCGTTCGTGGGGGATGTGTCCAATGAAAACGTGAGCGTATCACCGTCATCGTCTGTAGCTGTCACGCTATCGCTTACAGGGTTATCTTCGAGAGTGGAAATGGTCAAATCATCTGCTGCTGGCGGCGTGTTGGATGCACCGCAGTAGCCAAGTTGAACGTCATCGACGTACCAGCCTACCCCGGATTGCCCATCGCTGGTCGCAAAACGGAAGCGCACGATTACACTGTCTCCAGCATTCGCAAATGCACTGAGATCAATAATCGACTCGATGTAGGTGGGGAAACCCACGCTGTCGGCGCTATATGCATCCCGAACATACAATTCAGTGCCGCCACTTAAAGTTCGGTTGTAGCCATTTTGCGTAAAGCTGGCTGTGCCGACATCTATGAACGCGCCCCCATTGACGCTGATTTCGACAATGCCGCCGTCTACATTTTGTTCTGTGCTGAAAGCGTGGTAAAAGCGCACAAAGAGATCGTCAGACGCTTCTTCGGGGATAGAAATAGAAGGACTTTCGAGGCGTGCTTCGGTTTTTATTCCCCAATTAGTGGCGAACCACAGTTGACTGCCATTGGTGGTTTGAAGT
>DATGQJ010000509.1:0-3129 GCA_035304265.1 Oceanobacillus sp. | reverse complement strand
GCTTGGACTAGACCTCGCCAATCGTGGGCTTGCGTGGCGCACCTTCCGTTCATTGACGGGCGAAGAAACGCCACTGGCGCAAATACGCGGGATGGTGGAGTGGCTCGGCAACTTCACCCGCTTGCAACCGCGTACCGATCCCTACGTTCCGATTCAACATGCGGGGATGAATCCCTTTGGCGTGAATACCTTTCTTGAAGATGAAGTGCTTCCAGAAAACCGCGAACGGCAGTTACAGATGATTGCCGACGCGGGTTTCGCATGGATACGCCAGCAGTTTGTCTGGCAGGACATCGAGATTCACGGACGTGGCGATTTCGAGGATCGTCGCAATGACCTTGATGGAGACGGTCAACCCGACGCGATAGATGCGTGGGCGAAATACGACAATATCGTCGAACTGGCGGAACAATACGACCTGCAAATTCTGGGGCGGTTGGATAACCCGCCTGAATGGTCACAAACCGTCGCGGGGGATTTCGCGCCGCCCGACGACCTTCAGGATTTTGTCAATTTCGCTGCTGCGGTTGCGGAGCGTTATCGGGGGCGGATTCGCTATTATCAGGTCTGGAATGAGCCGAACATTTACCCGGAATGGGGTGAACAGCCCGTCGATCCCGAAGGTTACACTGAACTCTTGTGCCGAACCTACGCGGCGCTGAAAGCGGTTGATCCCGAAATCGTGGTCATCAGCGGGGCGCTGGCGCAGACGATTGCGCTCACACAGCGCGACCTCAACGACTTCATCTTTTTACAGCGCATGTATGACGCGGGCGCTGGCGAGTGCTTCGACGTGATGGCGACGCAGGCGTATGGCTTTTACAGTGGACCGACAGATCGCCGGATGCGCCCGACGACCAATAATTTCGCCCGCAACCTCTATATCCGCGACATCATGATCGCCAATGGCGACGCGCATAAGCCCATCTGGATCACCGAAACGGCATGGAACCCGATTGATTCCCCCGAAGTGCCGCCACCGTCCGAAGTCGCGCAATACGCAAACTTCGGAATCGTGACGCGCGAGCAAGCCGCTGCATACATGCCCGAAGGCTACCAGCGGGCAATTGAAGAGTGGTCGTGGGTTGGTGTGGTCAATTACTGGTTCTTTAAGCTGCCAAATGAAGACCGTCGCAATCAGGCGATGTACTACTTCCGCATGGTCGAGCCAGATTTCACGCCGCTGCCCGTATACGATTCCATGCGTGAATACATCATGAACTTAACGCCGACTCTGTATATCGGCGTCCATCAAGCTGAAGACAACTGGGCAATCACACTCCCTGAAACGGCTCAGATCACAAACGCTGAAGGCGCTCAATTCGAGCAAGCGGTTGAAACCAATGAAGTCTCGTTTATAGCACAGGGTACGGAGACGGTTCTGCGCTGGCGTGGGGAGAGCGCTCCTGTCGTTGAAGCGAATGGTACAGTGATTGAGCTGATCAAGGGCGCTACATCAGAGAACGGTTGGAATACAGCGGTCATTCATCAATCGCTGACCCCGGAGACCGTCGCTTTCCAAATCACTTCAGACTCACCCTTCGTCCTTGACAGCATCACCGTCTATGACCGCACCGTGAGCAATCTGTTTCCGTTGGTTGGTGGAGCGCTGGCAGTTCTCGGCGTGCTGGCTTACGTGGTGATCAGCGCACTGGTCACTCGCTTTCGATCTGGTTGATCATTCATCGCCAGAGATTTCATCACTCATGTGAGATTTATTTCGCCTTTCTACAATATGCGCAGATCTGTTGTGAAGGGAAACGACGATGACCATACTGGTAACGGGTGCTGCGGGATTTCTCGGAAACAACGTCGTGCGGCGTCTGGCGGAGCAGGGCAAGCCCGTTCGCGCGATGGTGCGGAACGTGGATAAAGCGCAGAAACGGCTTGCAGATGTGAAGGACAAGATCGAGATCGTGCAGGGCGACGTAGCTGACCGCGAAGGATTGAAAACCCTGATGCGCGATGTCTCGACGGTCATCCATCTGGTGGCGATTGCGCTGGAGAAGGGCGGACAAACCTACGAAGCGGTGAACTATCAGGGAACGGTCAACGTCGTGGACGCGGCGAAGGCAGCAGGCGTTCCACGCTTCATTTATATGAGTCAGAATGGCGCTGACCCCAATCACTTCTCGCGATTTCTCCGCAGTAAAGGACGTGCTCAGGAATACGTTGCATCTTCAGGCTTGCAATGGACGGCGCTGCGCCCATCGGTGATTTTCGGTACTCAGGATGAGTTCTTCAACTCGATTGCGCGAATGGTGCGCCTCACGCCCCTTGTTTTCCCAAATATCGGTGGTGGAACGGCGCAGTTCCAACCAGTGTCTGTCCATGATGTTGCCGAAGCGACGGTGCGCTGTGTGGACAACGATGACACCATCGGTAAGGCATTTCCGCTTGGCGGACTCGAAGTGCTGACTCTTAAAGAGATCGAGCAGCGCATTCTCAAAGCAATGGGCACGAATCGCATTTTGATTCCGGGACCGACGTGGCTGTTGAAACCTGCCGTTTTTGTAATGGAGAAGGTTTTGCCCGGTTCTCCTGTGAGTACGACCCTTTTGGAACTGCTGAAAGTGCCTAACATCGTCAGCGACAATGCGCTGGTTTCCTATTTCAACATGCAGCCCCGCGCCTTCGCAGGCGAGCATATCGCCTATCTCAAGAATGTGACGGCTCGCGAAGCGATCAAGCGCATCTTTACCGGCGCGACAGTCAACTAAGCAGCGCCGCCATCGCTTCACCTGCTGCGATACCCGAAAGGATTGCGCCTTCCACACGTGGACCGCCAAACGCATCCCCCGCGAACACTAGCGGCGCGTTTCCTTCGATGACCAGTGTGCGCTCCGGGTAGGTGGACATGGGCTGCGAATAACGCCAGCGCTTCAATTGTGATTCGACGATGATGGTGTCATCGCCCATAAACGGAAGCAAGTCGGTGCGGAACGCCTTGAGCACAGCTTCGTCAGACTCGTTGAAAAGCTGACGGCTGTAGGCGGGACTCGCCTGCACCGTGACCGTTTTCGCGTCCGGCGAGATGCCCTTGCGCTGGTTGTCGGCAATCCACGTGATCGGTGCATCGGGTCGCTGGATCGCGCCGGGCGGCGGGAGCGTGACTTCTCCTGCAAGGCG
>DATGQJ010000508.1:0-6200 GCA_035304265.1 Oceanobacillus sp. | reverse complement strand
TGATCCGGCGTATAGGATTGCGTCTGAATGGTGTTTTGTGGCAAGCCTGATTCTGCTGTCCAGCCAACATTGGTTTGTGTACCGAGCGCCAATCCTGCGCGATTCAGGGTAGCGGCGGCTTGCGGCAGATTCATGCCAACGATATTCGGAACGGCGACGGCGGCGTCTTGCATAAAGACTGTCTGTGAGGTGAGCAGCAGTACCAGACAGAGTAATAATTTCGGGATCAATCTTTGTCTTGACATAGAGCTTCCTCTTATACTCTTCGCATACGTAAAAACGATTTTGTAGTACCAATGTAACGGCGGTTGTGACATTGAAATATTTTTGTCGGTCTAATATGAGCAACGAAGTGCTACGGATGGCATCTGGTAATCCGCAGCCCGAATTCCGGTCAAGCTCGCCATACTGGATCGCCTGATGTCCTCGGAAACTATCGATCAGTTGGTAGGGCGAGCACAGCAGGGAGATACCGGCGCTGTTGAAGCGCTCTACCAGCGTTACGCCCAGTCCGTGTATCGCTATATCTATTATCGCGTGTCTTCGACGATAGATGCTGAAGATTTAACGGCGGAAGTGTTCGTCAAGATGGTTGAGGGGTTGCCGAGGTACAGGATTACCGGCGCGCCGTTTGAAGCATGGTTGTACAGGATTGCGGCGGCACGAGTGATTGACCATCGTCGGCGCACCAAGCGACGCCCGCAGGCGGAATTGACCGAGAATCTGGCGGATAGTGCGACGCAACCGGAAGAAGAAGTTCAGAGGGCGCAGGAAATCGAGATGCTGCGCCGTGCATTCAGCCAGTTTAACGACGAAGAGCAAACGCTTTTGATCTTGCGGTTTGTCGAAAGGAAGAGCCATCAGGAAGTTGCGGATGTCTTGGGCAAAAGCCCTGCTGCCGTTAAGTCCATGCAGCATCGAACGCTCTTACGGCTGGCGTCGCTGCTGGGATCAGAGGAGAAAGTCCGCCACTATCTTCGTGGGGGCAATCATGACAGAATTTCGCCACGACCCTAATTCACTGGCAGATCGGCTCGACCAACTGCTTCCACCCGGCAAACCGGAACAGATTGGCACCGACGGCGATCCGCTGATCGAGACGGCGGCACGAATCGCATCTGCGCCGCGTCCAACGCTTTCGCCAGAGGCGATGGCTCGGATTCAGGCACAGATTACGCAGGTACAGCCCGTTGCGCCGCAGCGTTTCCCGGTTCGGATTGCGTCTTCAGGGCGGCTGGCGCTAGTGGCTGCATTTGCGGTCATTCTGATTGTTGGAAGCGTGTTCGCGGCGCGGGAGCTAGGGATTACCCTGATTGCGCCTACGGAAACGCCAACCGCTACCAACACGCTAACCGAAACCCCAAGTCAAACGCCTTCAGTGACCGCAAGCAGTACCCCTACGGCGACTATCCAGCCGACGGAGACAGCCACCAATACACCAGAGCCGACAGCAACTTCAACCATAGCGGCAAGCAACACACCGCTACCAACTGAGGATACATCGGTGCTGCCCACGATTACGCCGACTCCAACGACACAGCCGGGAATGGTGGTGGTCGAGGGACCGGTTGAATCGATCAATGGCAACATCGTCGTTATTTACGACATTGAAATCGAAGTTGATCCCAACGATCCGATTCTCGCCGTGATTCAGGTGGGCGACCACGTGCGGATTGAAGGCACTGTCGGCGTGGTGGGAAGCACGGTTGTGGTGATTGCCGTGACCGTCGTGGTGGTGGACATTGATGTGAGTGTCAGTTCGAGCGGAGAGGTGTGGCGGGATGAGGGAGATTGCAGCAATCCGCCGCCGCCTTGGGCACCGGCACATGGTTGGCGTGCGCGGTGCGAAGGCGCTCCACCACCCGGCAACTCCGGCGGAATGGGGATGGGAATGGGCAACCCTGACGATGATGACGACGACTAACAGGAAACTCCTGTTAGCAGGCTTGAGCAGGTAAAAGTTGAAGAATGGTTGGTGAAATTCGAACCAACTTCAAACGATTGAAATCCGAGAATTGCCTCGCAATGTGGATTTTTTGTTGTCATCAAGAATTTGCACATGGCGATTTGGTAGTCTACAATGGATTAATCTTCCCTTAAAAGTAGTTTTCATTATTAGACAGGGTTCGTTTTTTCGCGTTCGGTCACTGCCCGACGGAGAAGTTGATTTTGAACGAAACCCGGACACTCCTGCAAGACACTGCTTTCAAGCAGCGTTCGTTGTTCCGCGTTGAAGTGACGCCAATTGGCGCAAGTTCTAAATCCGCACTTTACTTTCTCGACGGCGATCTCAGTTCGGAAGACGTGCTGAAAATCGCGACCCAACTGCTCGCCGACCCGGTGACGGAGACGTTTGCCGTCTATGTGGTCGATGAGGATGGGCGAATTGTCGAGACGGTCTATTCCAATGGTGTAGGGGCGACTCAGCCCCTACAGTCGTTTATCGAGGTGATGCTGCTTCCCGGAGTGACCGACCCGACGGCGGAGTATCTGATTCGGGCGGCGCACCTGATAGGAGTAACGGCGCTCGAACGCGCCGCAAGCGGGCAACGCTACACACTGGCGGAAAGCCTGACGACGGCAGAGCTAGAACGAATGGCGCTGGATACGTTTTCGAACCCCGTAATCCAGCGCTATTCAATTCAACAGCCCATCGTGCCGTTGTTCGTGCCGACACGAGGCGCAGATTCAACCGTTGAAGTGATCGCGCTGCGTGATGCGGATGACGATGGCTTGCTGCGAGTAAGCGCGGAGCGGCGGCTGGCGCTCGACCTCGATGAGATGCGGGCGATTCAGGTCTATTTCCGGAAAGAGGGACGCGATCCCACCGATGCGGAATTGGAAATGCTGGCGCAGACATGGAGCGAACACTGCGTCCACAAGACTTTCAAAGCGGTGATCGAATACACAGGTCCAGCGCACGGCGCACCGCCTGATTCACCGCCTGTCACGCAGACTATCAACGGTTTGCTGCGCACCTACATTCGCGCGGCAACCGAGCAGGTGAATAAACCGTGGGTGCGCTCGGCGTTCGTGGACAACGCTGGCATTATTGCATTTGACGATAAATACGATCTTGCCTTCAAGGTGGAAACGCATAACCATCCGTCGGCGTTAGAGCCGTTCGGTGGAGCCAACACAGGCGTCGGCGGCGTGGTGCGGGATATTCTCGGCGTGAGCGCTCGCCCAATCGCCAACACCGACGTACTGTGCTTTGGAATGCCGGACGCGACGGATTTGCCGGAAGGGGTGCTGCATCCGCGCCGGATTGCCGAAGGCGTGGTGCATGGAATTGAAGACTACGGCAATAAGATGGGTATCCCGACGGTCAACGGGGCGATACTCTATCATCCTAGTTACACGGCGAACCCGCTGGTGTTCTGCGGCTGTCTAGGGTTGCTGTCGCACGGTGCTCACCCGACAGGCGCACAGGCAGGCGATTTGATCGTGGTCATCGGCGGGCGCACCGGACGCGACGGGCTGCGCGGCGCGACCTTTTCCAGCATGGAGATGGACACCACTACCAGCGAAATCGCCGGAAGCTCGGTGCAAATCGGACACCCCATTCACGAGAAACAGGTGCAGGAAGTGGTTTTGCGCCTGCGCGACGAACGGCTGTATCACGCGATCACCGACTGCGGCGCGGGTGGTTTGTCGTCGGCGGTGGGCGAGATGGCGGCTGGATTGGGCGCGGACGTTCGGCTTGAAACTGTGCCATTGAAGTATCCCGGCTTGCGCCCGTGGGAAGTGTGGTTGAGCGAGGCGCAGGAGCGTATGGTGCTGGCAGTCGCGCCTGAAGATTGGGAGCGCGTGCAGGCGATTTGCGCCGGACAAGATGTTGAGGCAACCAACATCGGCACGTTTGAGGCAACTGGACGACTGCGCTTGACGTATGACGGTCAGTTCGTGGGCGACGTGTCGGTTGAGTTTTTGCACGATGGCATTCCGCAGCGGCATTTGAAGGCGGAGTGGAAACCGCGTAACCCCTCACACGCACGCGGAGAGAGGGGGAGCGAAGCGCTCCCTGAAAACTTGACCGAGACGCTGCTGAAGCTGCTGGCACATCCGAATATTCGCAGCAAGGAAGCGGTGATCCGGCGTTACGACCACGAGGTTCAGGGTGGGACGGCGGTCAAGCCGTTGGTAGGTTCAGACGATCATGGTCCGAGTGATGCGGCGGTGATTGTGCCGCAGAATAGTGTCAACCCCTCGCCCCAAGCAAGCGGGGATACTCCTTCGTCTCCGGTAAAAGGTGTGGCGATTGCGAACGGGATTTGCCCGCTATATGGCGAACACGACCCGTATGTGATGGCGTGGGCGGCAGTGGATGAGGCGATTCGCAATCTGGTCGCCGTCGGCGCTGACCCGGATCAAATCGCCATTCTGGATAATTTCTGCTGGGGCAACCCGAACTTGCCAGATCGCCTCGGATCGTTAGTGCGCTGCGCTCAAGGGTGCTACGACGCAGCGGTGGCGTATGGCGTGCCGTTCATCAGCGGCAAGGACAGCCTAAACAACGAGTATGCGGACAGCGACGGGCAGCGCCACGCCATCCCCGGAACGCTGCTGATTTCGGCAATCGGGATTGTGCCGGACGTGCATAAAACCGTCACGATGGATTTGAAGCGGGCAGGAAATTCGCTGTATCTCGTTGGCAGCACGCAGAACAGGTTGGGAGGCAGTCACTACAATCTCGTCAATGGGATCGAGGGGGGAACTGTTCCGCAGCCAAACCCGAAGGCAATTGAGACGTATCGCGCTTTGCACAAGGCGATTCAGGCGGGATTGGTGCAATCCTGCCACGATGTGAGCGAAGGCGGTTTGGCGGTTGCGCTGGCGGAGATGTGCATTGCCGCACGATTGGGTGCGGATGTGAGTAAGGTCGATGCGTCGGAGCCGATAGCGTTTCTGTTTGGTGAGACACAATCTTGTTTTGTGGTCGAAGTCACGGATGAGGCGGCATTCCGCGCGATCATGGATGGTGTTTCGGTTTGTGACCGAATCGGATACGTCACAGCAGATGGCGAAGTTGTGTTCCAAACCGAAGGCGGCACGCCTTTCATCCGTGCGAAAGTCGCTGATTTGGAAGCGGCATGGCGGGGTGAAATGGTGGGGGCGACGGTAGGGGCAACTCATGAATCGCCCTTACAAACCATACGAAGTGTACGTTCCACTAATGGTCGCACGACACCGCCGCGCGTTCTTGTCCTTCATGCCAACGGTACGAACCGCGATCACGAAGCGGCGATGGCGTGTGAAATGGCGGGCGGCGCACCGGAGATCGTTCACATCAATCAACTGCTGGCGGGCGAACGGCGACTGCTGGATTATCACATGTTGGTCGTGCCGGGTGGGTTTTCCTATGGCGACGAACTCGGCGCGGGCAAGTTGGGGGCGCTCGATTTGACCGCGCGTTTGGGCGATGACCTGCGGCGGTTCGTGGACGATGGTCGTCCGGTGCTGGGGATCTGCAACGGCTTTCAAACGCTGGTGAAAACCGGACTGCTGCCGGGCAAGGAATACGATGTGAACGGGCATCGTTCGGTGACGCTGACCTTCAACGAGTCGGCGCATTTTGAATGCCGCTGGGTGTATTTGCAGGCGAACCCCAACAGTTCTTGTTTGTTCACCGAAGGGCTGGATGAACTGATTCACTGTCCGGTGGCGCACGGCGAAGGGCGGCTGGCAGTGGCGAATCAGGCGACGCTTGATCGCCTGCTGGAAGACGGCTTGGTCGCGCTTACCTACGTGGATGCCAACGGCTCACCCGCCGAATATCCGGCGAACCCCAACGGCTCAGTGATGAATATCGCGGGAATCTGCAACAAAGCGGGGAATGTGTTTGGCTTGATGCCGCATCCTGAAAATCACATCTTTTCGTGGCAGCATCCGCGCTGGCGACGGGGCGAAAGCGGCATGGATGGGCTGCGGTTGTTCAAGAATGGGATCAAGTATACGTAGCCTCATGCAAGGAGAGCGAGTTCTGAGGTGAAAATGGGAATACCACACGAAGCATTGATACGGGCAATACCTCACGCGCTGCGAACCGTCGATCTGGAGGGATGGGGTGAAAAGCAGTCGGGCAAGGTGCGCGACCTCTACTCGGTAGACGGTAAGCGGGTGCTGATTACGACGGATCGCGTCTCAGCGTTTGACCGGGTGCTGGGGGCGATTCCGTTCAAGGGGCAGGTGCGCCATTA
>DATGQJ010000507.1:0-2969 GCA_035304265.1 Oceanobacillus sp. | reverse complement strand
CGGCGAATGCCGGGTTGCTGAAGCGTTCGCCGTTGTAAGCGCATTCCAGTGAGAGTGTTACCCCACCGCGCTGTCGGTGGGCGCGTCCAGCCGCACGGTTTCGCCTTCCATCTCCACTTCGTCCAGACGCGGCAGTTCCATGCTCATCGGCGCGGTCAGCGGCAGTGTGAAGTAAACCGCCGTCCCCACACCCACCGTACTCTTGACGTGAATGCGTCCGCCGTGCGATTCGATGATATGACGGGCAACGTTCAACCCCTGTCCTGTCCCCGGCACGCGGATCACACGCCCGCCGGTCGTGGTAGGCGTGCCGCGATAAAAGCGTGTGAAGACGTGCGGCAAATCTTCCGGTGAGATTCCGACGCCGTTATCGCGGATTCGCAGCCGCGCCATCCCGTCTTCCTCGCCTTTGATTTCCAGCGAGAGTGCGCCGCCCGGTGGCGTGTACTTGATGGCGTTGTCCACCAGATTGCCGATTGCCCAGCGCAGACGGCGTTCGTCGCCTAGAACGTGCAAGCCGTGTTTTTCGATCTGCACATCCAAACGCAGATTTTCCGCCTGTGCCACCTGCCGCCACTCGTTCGCCACCGCCCACACCAGCGTTTCCAGCGGCAGCGGGCGCTGCGTCCGGCTGAGGGGGCGCGTTCCCATGTCGGCGGTCAATTCGCGCATCTCCACCACCAGCTTTTGCAGCGCGACGGCATGTGCCGACATATCGCGGGCGAATTTGCTGATCGCGTCGGTGGTGAGCGCCGGGTTCGCCAGCAGTCGCGCTTTGTCGGCAATCGGATGCTCGACTTCCTGCGTAAGCCGACTGAGCAGCGCTTCTCGTGCCCGTTCGCGCCGAACCTCCTCGGTGATGTCGCGCAGCACGATCACCGTGCCGACGCGCTCGTTGGAGAGCGACAGCAGCGCCGCCGCCTGTGCGCTGATCATCTTGCCATCTAATTCAACCCGGCGCGGATCGCCAAGCGCGTAGATGCCCGGCGCAATCGCCGGACCCAGCACGTCGGTCACGAGCGCCGTGAGATTCTTGAGATCGATTCCCTCTTTGGTCGGGCGTTGTGTGCCGAGCAGGTTTTTGGCGCGGTCATTCATGAAGACCACCAGCCCATCCGGGTCTTGCACTACCACGCCTTCCGGCAGCGATTCCAGCACCGTAGTCAAATGCGTGATCTCACGACGCTGGCGGCGCAGCGTCAGCCGCAATGCGTCCTGTCGTTCCTGCACGTGGTCGGCGTATTTGTCCAGCGCCCGACCTAACGCGCCCACTTCGTCGGTTGCCTTCATGCCCGTGCGGGCGCTCAGGTCGCCCTGTGCCAGCGCTTCCGCAACTTTGGTCACGCGGTTGACGCGCTCCACCGTCCAGTTGACAAAGACGAAGGTGACAATCACGACGAATGCCGCCAGCGACGCGAACATCAGGCTCGCCAGTTGCTGCGCGGCAGGAGTTGCCGCCTCTATACCCGCATGAGGCAGGGTATACGCGGCGATCATGGCAACCAGAAGAATGATCGCAAAAAGTGGCAAAATAAAACGCCAGCGCAAAGAAATAAAACGATCAGCGCGGCTCATTTTAATTCTCCGTAACAAATTCAAATCCTTCTCATTTCACTCTAACATAATTTCGCGTCATAAAGTGTAGTGCCTATGGACTATTTCGGTTAGGGTTTACCAACTTCACAACTACTTGTGAAATTTCGACACATTTTGTCGCGCAAATTTCAATCAAAATTCAGAAATTGGTATCTTGACTTAGAGCGCGCTCTAAGTTGTAGACTCATTATCATGAACGAGGGACTCACTATTCAACAGGTCGCAGAAGCGACTCAACTGAGCGAACATACGCTTCGCTACTATGAGCGTATTGGGCTGATTCACCCGATCAGTCGTGCCGACAATGGGCATCGACGCTACAGCCCCGACGACATTGGGTGGATCGATTTCCTGACCAAGCTGCGGGCGGCGGGCATGACCATCCAGCAGATGCAGGCGTATGCCGAGCTACAACGGCGCGGCGACGAAACTCTGCCGGAGCGTGTCGAAATGCTCAAAGCGGTGCGACGCAAAGTAGAAGAGCGAATGGAGGAGTTGCAACAGCATCTCAATTTGCTCACCTACAAAGTCGAAATCTATTCGGAGCAGATTAAGCAGGTCACTTAGCTCCACCACGCGAATTCGCAAAAAGAACAACCGGATTTTCCTGCGCTGAACGGCGTCAGGTAATGATGGTTTTGCATGTCGCTAGAATGAGGAGGAAGAGAATGGACCCGATCACAATTAGTAAACTGTCGCTTATCCGCCAGCAGGAAATGCTGGAGCAGGCAGCACTGGATTCTGATTCAACTTCAACCCCCGTCCGTCAGTACATGGCGGAGGTGGGTAAGGTGCTCATTCGCGTCGGACAGAAGTTGGTCGATACCGCTACGCCCACGCTCGAACCGCAGACCATTCCATCGCAAAATCCCGCCGAACAGTGCTGCTAGAGCGTATCATGCGCTCGACACCCCTCATCCCCCAGCCCCTTCTCCCACGCAATGCGGGTGTCCCAGCTTCGCTGGGGGAAGGGGAGCAATCACCACTGGGGCGATGCCCCTCTCCCCATTTACGTGGACGGATTGCCTAAGCGAAGCAGGGTGAGGGGCAAGGGGCGAGTCACCGACGACTCGCCCCGTCACAATCCCAATACCTATCCCCACATCTCACATGCTTTCGACCTGTGCCAACGCCTTTTGCAGCCCCAGCACAATCGGGTGATTTTCATCCAACGCCGGAAGATAAATCGACAATGCTTCGTCCAGATAGTCTCGTGCCGCCGCGCTATCCCCCTGCGCCAGACACAACTTGCCTAATTCGGACAGATTCAAGGCAATGGCGGCATCCGTCGGCTTCAAATGCGAACGTCGTAGATCAAGCGCCTCTTCATAATGCTGCCTTGCTTCGTCCGCCTGTCCGGCATTCGCCAGCAG
>DATGQJ010000506.1:0-8568 GCA_035304265.1 Oceanobacillus sp. | reverse complement strand
TATCGCTGCCCTCATCAGTATGACTCGTCCGGATGGTCTCGCCTATGTCTTCGCTGTTCCGGTCATTCTCCTTCCCGCGCGGACTGTGACCTGGAAACGAAAAGGCATTTTACTGCTGCTGTACGCCGCTGCCTTCGGAATCACATACGGGTCATTCATCGCGTTCCGATTGGCTTATTTCGGCGCACCGCTGCCGAATACGTACTATATGAAAGGGGGTTTCGACCCCCAAATAGCAAATAATCTGCCGGACTCTTTACCACGATTGCTCACTAAAGCGGGTACTCTGCTGCAAAGCGTCGGCAATGGGTTTGGCGTCATTCTGCCACCAGTTCTGCTCATTGGCAGTCTTTATCTTCTCATCGCGCGTCGTTGGACAGCGCGTGCATGGGCGATACTGGTTTTTATGCTGGGTTCGCTCTCGATATATCTGCTACTTCAGCCCGATTGGATGGGGGAGTATCGTTTCGCAACCCTCTTTTTCCCACTCTTTTATCTCTTTTCTGCGTTGATTATCGAAGCGGCATTGAGGCGGTTGTATCCACGTCTATATACCGCCGCTATGATCGTTTTGACAACCGCCGCGATGGTAGGCACCTTCGCTTTATACGCGCCACGCACCGAGACATTCAGGCAGAATCCAACCGTGCCATTCCAATATGTGAGAACCGTGTTCGCTGACCGATTTGACTGGTATAAACAAACGCTGGGATTAGAGCGTGCTTCGGTGCTTCTACCCGATGTCGGTGCGATGCTTTATTACTCAGACCTGACGGTGTATGACCTTGCGGGATTGACCGATCAAACTGTCGCGCGGTATCTTGGGACGAACATCTACCGTCTCGGCTTTTACGACTATGTATTTGAAACCGTGACGCCCACCTTCATCCATACACACGGTTTTTGGACGCAGCTTTCACGCTTGGATGCCGATCCGCGTTTTGCCGAACTCTACGTCCCCATTTGCGCTTACGTTGATCCGTGGATCAAACAGAACTACGGCATAGAACGCGAATCGGGCGACTTTGTACTGCGCAGCATCGCCGAAGCCTACCCGAACGAACTCGCCGTTCTTCAGCAGCGGCTCGATGCGAATTGCAATCTGGAATGATGCTACCATGAAACTGAGAAGCATTTCCCTTTCACTGGCGTGCAGCTTTGTGTTGTTCGGTCTCGGATTGATGCAATCCCCCGGAAACAATCTTGAGACGATTGTGACCGTCCCTGAAGGTTTTACGGTGGAAGTCTATGCGCGTGGAGAGGAAATTTCCGCTCCGTCGGTACTGGTATTTGGTCCCGATCAGCGCCTTTACGTCTTGACTGTGGGTGGACAGTTGTATGCCCTTACCGATGAAGACGGCGACGGTTATGCCGAAACACAGACTACCCTTTACGACAACGCCGAAGGAATCCTCAACCACTCGGTAGGCTTGGCTTGGTACGAAGGCAAGATGTATATCTCCGACAGCGGACGGATCAGCATCATCTCGGATGATGACGGCGATGGGCAGTTGGACACCATAACGCCGATCATCGAAGGTCTTGTCTCGCTTCAATACTGGGGACATTCCAACAACGGCATTGCGTTTGGTCCCGATGGTAAGCTCTACGTCGGCATCGGCTCCACCACTGATCATGGTCCCATCCAGTTTGATGGAGAAGCGTTGATCATGCGGATGAATCCCGATGGCAGCGACGCAGAGGTTTTCGCCACAGGATTTCGCAATCCCTACGATCTGGCATTTTCGCCGGACGGCGATCTTTTCACTGCGGATAACAATCCGGATCGGTTCGACGATACGCTGCGCTATCTGCCTTCGGAAGAACTCAATCACGTTCGGCAGGGGCACTTTTACGGCTTTCCGGAGGTTTTTGGCGAACCCTACCCCGGACACGACAGCACCGCCCCGATCACCAATTTCTTCCCGTCCGTCGCCAGCGCGGGGTTGGTCTATTATGCCGCCGATCAATTCCCGCCTGAGTACCGCAACGCCGTCTACGTAGCGCAGTGGGGATCAATCGCGCATCCTGTGCAGGCGCGAGATATACGGAACGGGTATCAGGTCGTATACGTGCCCCTTCAACCAACCGACGATGGAACGTTTACGGGTGATTGGGAAGTGTTTGCGATGTTCCATCAGGAAGAAGGTGAATATCGTCCGGTTGACGTGACGGTTGGTCCAGATGGAATGCTCTACATTCTCGAATACAACGAGGCTGCGGTGTATCGCGTCCGTTATGGGAGCAACGTGCGCCCTGAACCCATACCCGTGTTAACAAACACCCCTTCACCCGGCGAAACGATCTTCCGTGAAGGCGCGAACGGCGCTCCAGCCTGCATCACCTGTCATTTGCTTGAGGACGGCATAACCGGATTAGGTCCCTCTCTCATGGGATTGAACACAGTCGCTGAAACTCGCGTTCCGGGAATGGACGCACGGGAGTATGTGCGGGCTTCGATAGTAGACCCGAATGCCTACGTGGTGGAAGGTTACGCTCCAAACCTGATGTACCCAGATTATGGAACTCGCCTTTCCGAAACCGAGATCGAGGCATTGATAGATTTCGTACTCTCATTACCAGCGCCTCAATGAGCCACAACCACAGGCGATTAAGTGCGTTCAGCCGAAGCCCGATGGCTGTTTTCGTGCAGGTATTCCCGAACAAGGGGATGTCCGAAGCGTCCGATGGTCGATACAACCAGACCGGCATCGTAATCCGAACCTGTAAGCAGGTCGAGTGGCAAGGGCATCCGTCCATTGGAGCACATCTTGAACATCCCCAGACGATACACCTGTTCAAGTTTGTTGTCGCGCTGCCGGTATTGCATGAAGGGTAGTCGGTTGACCGTCCAGTAAGTCTCGTTCTGGAAACGGTAGGTTTCGAGATTGGTGTGAACATTACACCGCAGTTTCGCCAGCGTCGCTCCTAATAAATCCGCCCATACGGCAACCGCCTGTGGATTCTCGATTTCGCCGCAAAGAGTCTTCATCAACTGTGATTTGAACCGCTGCTGATAGCGATAAAGTCGATTATTGCTCGCCAGTAATCCCTGCCCCAATTGCAGTAGCCTGTCGAGCATTTCCTCCGGCGAACGACATATGCCGACAAAGTACCCCTCAAATCCTGTCCCTTCAACGAAAAACGGATTGCGCACCTTGCGCACCGTCTCCCATGCGAGATAGGCACGCTCATACTGGCGGCTACGCTCTACGAACGGTTTGAACGGCACATCTTGAAAGCAAAGCCACTGATGAATGACGCCGCCGCACGGGACTTCGCATTCTATCGTCAGGCTGTTCGCACACATTTGAGTACCTGTAAAACCCCTTACAATCCAATTGTGCATTTATTCACAATATACCCCTAATGCGCACATATAGGTGGGGATTGAGGATGAAAATAGGCATCTGAACGTGCCAAATGTCAGTTGAGCAATCGACTGGCTTGCCTGTACTGTAGAAACAAAGCCCGGAATGATGCTGGCAGAAAGGATGTTAGCCATGCCAGTTTTCGAGAGGACTATTAACTTGAATGTTCCGGCAACAACTGTGTCTCGTTACCTGTCCGATCCTGCAAATCTACTTGAGTTGTGTCCGAACATTGTCGAGATAAGCGACATACAGCGGCATATACCAGACAGCGCAAAGTTCAACTGGATAGCCAAACTGCTCGGCGTTCGTTTTGAAGGCGAAGCGGAATTGAGGCAAACCCGCCACGACCAGCAGATTGATGCTCATTTCTGGGGCGGGCTTCGGGGAGAAGCGACGATAGAGATACACCCGGACACGCTGTTGATACTCAAACTCGATTACGCCCTGCCGACACCTCTGCTGAAGAAACATCGTGAAGATGTGATCCTGTGGCAGTTCGAGCACAGCGTAGACTGCGCCCTAGCCAGCCTGAAGACCTTGCTGGAAGCGAACGTTACGGTCTAGATGGATTTCGACGATGCACGAGCTTTCTATCGCCTGCGATCTGGTTGAGATCGCAGAAAACGCAGCACGCAATGCCAATGCCCAGAGCGTAGCGACGGTACATCTCAAGCTGGGGGTGTTTGCCGGAGTGGTGAAAGAGGCACTTCTCTTTGGTTATGACACCGCCACGCAAGGGACACTTCTCGAAGGATCGCGGTTGGAAATCGAAGACGTGCCGCTGGTGGTCTATTGTTCGGCGTGCCAACAGGAAAGCCAGCTTCCTTCCGTCCAATCTTTCCAGTGCCCTATCTGTGGGCAGCCTGTGACTGAAATCCGTCACGGGAAAGAACTGGAAATCACATCTATGGAGATTATCGAACATGCAAACCAGACTGCTTGAAATTCGGCAGGGGGTATTGAGCAAAAACGACGAGTTGGCAGAGGCACTGCGTTTACGCTTCGTAAGAGCGGGCGTATTCACCCTTAATCTCGTTTCCAGCCCCGGCGCAGGCAAGACCACCCTCCTTGAAAGAACCATCAGCATGTTGACCGAGCTTGGCTACAAATCAGCCGCGCTGGTAGGCGACCTTGAAACCGATAACGACGGACGGCGGCTGGCAGCAACCGGCATTCCGGTCAAACAGATTCAAACGGCTGGTATGTGCCACCTTGAAGCGCAGATGATTGAGGATTTCGTCAGCGATTGGGACTTGAGCATGTTCGACTTCCTCTTCATTGAGAACGTCGGCAATCTCGTCTGCCCATCCAGCTACGATCTGGGGGAAGCAATGCGGGTGGTGCTCCTCTCAACTACTGAGGGCGAAGACAAACCGCTGAAGTACCCGCCCATGTTCAATTCCTCGGATGTCGCCATCATCACCAAGATCGATCTCGCCGAAGCCGTCGAATTTGACCGCCAAGCCGCCATCGACAATTTGCTCAGTGTCCATCCCGGCATTCCGATCTTTGAAGTGTCTGCGAAAAAAGACATCGGTATGGATGCATGGCTGGATTTCCTCGCCTGCCGATACGAGGAATGGATCACCACTGTAATGATTGCAGCCGGGGAGTGACATTGTTAACTCGCATTTTCTGATGTTCGGCACGTTTGTTATCGGAAACGCAGGGCTATGCTTTCAATAGTGAAAAATTTCACATAGGAATGATGTATGGTCACTGAAGCAATAAAGACACCCTCTGAGGACAAAAGGTGGCGGCTCGTCACCGTAACCATGCGCAGACATGGATACAAACCCCATGCCCTCATCGAAACGCTGCATACGGTACAAGAGGCTTTTGGTTATATCGATGAAACCGCACTGCGCTACGTGGCGCAAAGTCTCAAAGTGCCGTTGAGCCGCGTTTATGGGGTCGCTACGTTTTACAACCACTTCGCACTTAAACCCAAAGGTGAGCATACCTGCGTGGTTTGTCTTGGGACGGCGTGCTACATCAAAGGCAGTTCAGGAATTTCCGAACGTCTGCAAGAGACGTTCCAGATCAAGCCGGGAGAAACCACTCCTGATAACAAGCTATCGCTGATGGTTGCCCACTGTGTCGGCATGTGCTGGCTGGCTCCGGTAGTGTTGTTCGACGATGAGGTTTTAGGTGAACAGACACAGGACAGCGCGGTAGAAAAAGTCAAGGAGCAGATGAGCCATGTTTCCTGAGGAGGAACTCCAGCGAATAGATGAACAGGAGCGCGAGGCTCAAAAACAGTACGACCACCGGATTTACGTCTGTATGGGTGCGGCTTGTCTGGCAGCCCGCAGCGCCGAAGTCAAACAGTGGCTTGAAGCCGAAGCCCGTCAGAAAGGCTTGGAAGACACTTGCTTAATCTCTGGAGGCGGCTGTCATGGCTTATGTGCTGTCGGTCCAACCGTCACCATCGAGCCTGAGAATATACTGTATGGTCAGGTCAAAGCTACTGACGCGGAAGACATCATTGATAGTCTGGGCAAAAAACCCGTCAAGCGGCTGCACCAACCCACAGACAAACCATTCTTCACCCGCCAGCAGCGTATCGTCCTCGAAATGGCAGGACGCTTGAACCCGGAACGCATCGAAGAATACATTGCGGCAGGCGGCTACTCGTCGCTGCTGAAAGCCGTCACCGAGATGACGCCCAACGAGGTCATCAACGAAGTGACCCGCAGTGGGTTGCGTGGACGCGGCGGCGCGGGTTATCCGGTGGGACTGAAATGGCGAACGGTTGCCAAAGCGCAGAGCGCCCATAAATACGTCATCTGCAATGGCGACGAAGGCGATCCCGGCGCGTTCATGGATCGCAGCGTCATGGACGACCATCCACATCGTCTGATCGAAGGCATCATCATCGCTGCGTATGCGGTGGGCGCGGATCGGGGTTACATCTACGTCCGTGCCGAGTACCCGCTTTCGGTCAAACGCCTGCAAACCGCAATTCGTCAGGCGAACCGGCACGGTCTTTTGGGCAATAACATCGCTGGAACCTCCTTCAGCCTCGATCTGGAAATTCGGGTTGGCGCAGGCGCATTTGTCTGCGGTGAAGAAACGGCGTTGATCGCGTCCATCGAAGGCAAGCGCGGTCAGCCACGCCCGCGACCACCCTACCCGGCAGAGTCGGGTCTGTGGGGGTATCCGACGCTCATCAACAACGTGGAATCCTTTGCCAACATCCCCGCCATCATCCGTAACGGCAGCGAGTGGTTCGCCAGCATTGGAACCGAAAAGAGCAAAGGCACAAAAGTCTTTGCCCTGACCGGATGTATCAATCAAAGCGGACTGATCGAAGTGCCAATGGGAACAACTCTACGTGAGATCGTCTTCGACATCGGCGGCGGCATTCCCAACGGACGGCGCTTCAAAGCGGCACAAACCGGTGGACCATCCGGCGGATGCATCCCCGAACAGTATCTCGACTTGCCTGTCGATTACGAATCGCTTGCCAGCGTCGGCTCGTTCATGGGTTCGGGTGGCTTGATCGTGATGGACGACGCGACCTGCATGGTGCGTGTGGCGAAGTATTTCATGGAATTTTGCATGACCGAGTCGTGTGGCAAATGCGTCCCCTGTCGCGTCGGTACAGCGCATATGTACAACATTCTCGACAAAATCACCAAAGGGGAAGCCACGCTGGGCGATCTCGCGCTGCTGGAAGAATTGTGCGATACGGTGAAAAACACCAGCCTGTGCGGTTTGGGGCAAGGCGCTCCGAACCCGGTCATCAGCACCCTTCGCTATTTCCGGGATGAATATATCGCGCACATTGTAGACAAATACTGTCCGGCGCGGGTTTGCCCGTTGCACAGTAAGGAAGCGGTGTCATGAGCGCAGTAGTCACTCTCAAAATCGACGATATAGATGTCAGCGGGCGTGAAGACGAGAGCATTCTTCAGGTCGCGCGGGAACACGACATCTACATCCCAACCCTCTGCCATCTGGACAGCCTGAGCGACGTGGGGGCTTGCCGTCTATGTCTGGTCGAAATCAAAGGCTCACCGCGTCTCGTCCCTGCCTGCATCGTCCGCGTTCGGGAAGGGATGGAGGTTTACACGCAGACGCCTCAATTGAACAAGTATCGCCGAATGCTGGTTGAAATGCTGTTCACCGAAGGCAATCACGTATGCTCGGTCTGCGTCGTGAACGGGCATTGCGAACTGCAAAATCTGGCGGTGGGTCTGGGTATCAATCATATCAGCCTGCCCAACATGAATCCTCATCGCACTGTCGATGCGTCCCACGAGCGTTTCGCGCTCGACCATAACCGCTGTGTACTGTGTACGCGCTGCGTCCGTGTATGCGGTGAGATCGAAGGGGCGCATACGTGGGATGTGATGGGACGCGCCATTGAATCCTGTGTCATCACCGACCTGAACCAACCATGGGGAGACTCGGAAACCTGTACCAGTTGCGGCAAGTGCGTGCAGGTGTGTCCGACAGGCGCATTGTTTGAAAAGGGCAAGGCAGTGGGCGAAATGAGAAAGCACAGCAGTTTCGTGACGGCGCTGACTGCGATGCGGGAGAATGGCAAATGAAACCTAAACGTTTAGCGACGGTCTGGCTGGATGGCTGTTCCGGCTGCCATATGTCCTTTCTCGATATTGACCAGAAACTGCTTGATCTCGCAGGTCAAATCGAGTTGGTCTACAGCCCGCTGGTCGATCACAAAGACTTCCCTGAAGACGTTGACATTACGTTGGTCGAAGGCGCGGTCAGCAGCGAAGAGGACTTGGAGAAAATTCGCCACATTCGCGGGCGCACGCGCATCCTGATTTCGCTGGGCGATTGCGCGGTGACGGGCAACGTACCCGCGCTGCGCAACTCGATTGGTGCAGAGCCGGTGCTGCAACGCGCTTATCTCGATCCATCACTCTATAACCCACAGATACCGACGACAGGCGTTCCTCGCCTGCTGCCCGTTGTGCGTCCGGTGCATTCGGTGGTCAACGTGGACTTATATATACCGGGTTGCCCACCAGCCGCCGGAACCATTTTGTACGCGCTGACGGAATTACTCGCCGGACGCACCCCTGATCTCAGCAAGAAGACGCGCTTCGGCGCTTAGGAGTATGGCATGGCGCAAACAATCGTCATCGACCCCGTGACTCGCATCGAAGGACATGCGAAGATCACCATTCATCTAAACGACTCCGGCGAAGTGGAAGATGCG
>DATGQJ010000505.1:0-9166 GCA_035304265.1 Oceanobacillus sp. | reverse complement strand
CCGGTTTGAGGGGCGAAACAGCCTCACGTCTCTCGTACCGAACCGGATGCTTTTTCACTTCAGCATACCCGATTTCTAAGATACAAGGGGCGAACCTGCATGTTCGCCCAGCTAACCGACGCAACGTCCGATTTCCAGATACGTTTTAAGGGGCAGCCAACCGGCTGCTCCTTTCATTTCACAATTCCCCATGCAGGGAGGTGACGATCCTCTCTATCCCCACATTAAGCTTAACCGGATGATGAAGGATAAGATGATGATCCATGCGCGGGTGTTGGGGCAATCTCGTCGTATGCCCGCCGTGCTCACCATCACGGTATTGATAGTGATCGGGTGGTTCGTCGCCACCACATCCCTTGTGCTGATCGCTCGTTCGGAGCGTTTGCCTGTCGATCCCTTCGCGGCTTACGCGGATATTCTGCCGGGGCACGTCAAAGGTGTATTGCTTCCACTAGGCTTTCGTTGTCATACCAATAGCGATCTGATCGAGTTGTGCGCCCTGTCCCCGATAGGGAGTCCGGTGGAATCAATTCTCGTGGTCGTGCGGTACAACGTCATTCTATCGGTCAGCTTTCGACTTCGCAGCGTGATGCGGCTTGGCGATCTGGCACTGTTATGGGACAGCCCGGAGGTTCGCCCACAAGGAGAATATGCCACGCACATTATTTGGTCACACCTCAATGCCAGTGTAACGATTACACCTTTAACTGAGTTCAGTTACCTGCTGCCTGTTGAGACGGTCACTTTCGGCGAATTCAGTCTGGCGCGAATCCGTGCTCTCTAACCCATTCACATTCCCAATTCTCCTAGATTCCCCCCTCACAGGGAGGTGACATACCCCCCTGTTGGCACATTAACCTATGGTTGCAAACGCACAATAGCACTCCACTCCACTTTTCTGTTGCGTTCACTTTTACCCGCGAGCAAGAGAGGACAAATCATGAAACGGGCTGTATTGGCAGCGGTTGTGGCACTCGCCGCAGCATTGGTGGTGTTTTTTCTAGGATCGGGCGATGTCGTCGAAGCTCAGTGTCGCCTGTTGAGTACCACTGGGCGGGTGCAATGGATCAGAGTCAATCAGGTGGGTACGGGCTTTGGTCCATCCGATGACTTCATTGATGGTGAGGTCATTTTCCAACTGAGCGGCAGTGACAACCGTTATGGGTTCAAGATGCGCAACAACGAGAATGGGTTGGTGGCGCAGGGTGGTCTCAGTCTGTTACAGGATGCCATGCGTAGCGGCTGGACGGTTGAAGTGGACTTCGATGACTGTGGCGGCAGAAATCACGAGGTTGGTTTCTGGCGCATCCGCGTCATCGCGTAGCTCACTGCTGACACCTCGATTGACCGCGACGGGCAACCACCGGGTTGCCCGTCCGCTTTTTAGAGAAGGCGTGAAATGATTAACGTAGATCAACGCTTACGCTGGCAGAACGAGCAGGTGCGCCAACTACGTCACAAAAGCATTCACCTGCCTCGTCTGCTCACTGTCACAGCATTGATGTCCTTCGGGTTGTTTGTCGCCGCGCTTGCATTGGTATTCGTCTCGCGTTCGGTTGATACACCGGTCAATCCATTCGCTGTTTATGCGGATATTCTGCCGGGGCAGCTATGGTCAAATATGGAGGCACATGGATTCGAGTGTGATTCATATAACGCAGGAAATACGTACATTGAAACGTGTTCCCTACGTCCGACGAGTGGAATCTTCTCTCGTGTGAGTGTGGAACCCGACGGAGATACGATTGGTGCGCTGATGTTCTCCATACGGCAAAACACGCTCACACTAGGGGATGTGGCGCTTGCGTTTGGTATCCGATTAGTTGGGCAGCCATCGCGGAATAGCTGGATGGGGGGCGATTACAGCGCAAGTGTATGGATGGATATGGGGCAGTTCAGTTATTTCCAGCCTGTTCACCACCTTTATCTGTATCGTTCTGAGCCTGATCAGGTGGTCGGTTCGTTGCCTTCGGACAGCGTATAGGCAATCGCAGCCTCCAGATCGACGGTTTTGCCGCGTTCCCATGCGGCTTCATAAGCCTCTGCGCTCAACTGCGTTTCGAGCGCAGTGCGCAGTGGATTTACCATCAGGTAGGCGAACTCTTTGGTTCTGGGATGGTTGATGATGAACGAGACGTATTCCAGCGCCCTTTCCGGCTCTCCTGCTGCGAATACCACATAGGGTGCGGCGAGAAAGGCGACGGGCGTACTGTAATAGGGCATGTGCTCCATCCGCCGCAGCGCCGACTGGAAGTATTGTCGCGCTGTACGCGCGTCGCCCTTCATCGCTGCCAGAACGGACAACATGACTTCGCTTTCGGCAACGTATTGTTCCTTGCCCGATCTTCGAGCAGGGTCTAGCGCCTGCTTCGCGTATTCGCCCGCGAGGTCATAGTCACGCTCGATGAAAGCAATCAATGACAAATGTGTAGACGCATAAGCGATAAACCTGTACTGCCTGATCGCGCTTGCATTGTCCAAAAGTTCCTGCGCGAGGTTTTTGGCAGCAACAAGGTCGTTTTCTTCAACAGCCAGCGAAAACAGATTGACCAGAACCCACGAGAGTTGCGAGTGAATCCCGCGCTGTGTGAGTGAATCCCGCAGGGTTTCCAGCATCTCACGTGCGCGATCATGATCCTTACGCTCCGCGGCGGTCACGGCGATATTGAGCATCGTTCTATCAGCGTGCCGGAAAGTGGTTGTCTTCGCAATCTTCAGTGCCTCTAATAACAGCCTCTCCGCTTCGTTAGGGTCGCCGAACCACGAACGCGCACGAGCGATGCCTGTGAGGGGAGATGCCTTTCTGTCGTCTCTGCCCAACTGGTCATAGATTTCCAGCGCACGCCGCGCATAGGTCTCGCCGACATCAAACGCATTTGCAAATTGCGTGATGATGTTGCCATATCCGTCCATGAGATCGGCTGCTGTGAGTGACCGGGAGTCGCCGATGGCGTCCAATGCGGCTTCGTACAGTGCTACCCCGTCCTGAAGCCGTCCCCAGTCGGCGTAAAATCGGGATATGTCTTCCGTAGCCAGACCCAGCAAGTCTTCATCACAGTGCTGAACGGCGCACAACCATGCAGTGCGAATGTTGGCATAATCCGTCTCAAAAGCCTGAAAAGCACGGAATTCTTCTGCGGTGCGCAACAAAGTACATAAATGACCGGCAAGCGACAGAAAATACTCGGCGTGTGCTCTTCTGATCGTCTCATCTTCGCCGCGTTCCGCCAGCTTTTCCAGCGCGTACTCACGCAGGGTTTCCAGCATTATGAAGCGTGGTTCGCCTGTAATACGCTCTATCTGGCGTACCAGACTTTTGTTCAGCAGCGACTCCAGACCGTCATATGTGTCGATCTGTAGGGGCGAGACACAACTTGCCACCGCTTCCATTGCCTCTAAAGACCAACCGCCGACGAACACGCCGAGCCGCGCGAACAGCCGTTTTTCATCCTCGTTGAGCAGGTCATAGCTCCACGCAATCGCGCCGCGCAGCGTTTGCTGGCGCTCCGGTAGATCGCGTGCGCCGCCTGTGAGGATGTTCAGGCGTTGGTTCAGCCGTCCCAGAAGTTCCTCTGGGTTGTACCGTTTCACCCGCGCCGCCGCCAGTTCAATCGCCAGCGGCAGCCCTTCCAGATGAATGCAAATTTCGGCGACGGCGCTGGCATTTTCCGGCGTCAGTTCAAAATCCGGTTTGACGGCTTGCGCCCGCTTCACGAACAGCGCCACCGCTTCAACTTCTGATAACGTTGACAGGTCGCCGCCGTAGTTGACATCCGGTTGTGACAGCGGCGGCACGGGATATTCCTGCTCGCCATACACCCGCAGCGCCTCACGGCTGGTTGCCAGCACCTTCAAATTTGGCGTTGCCTTCAAGAGTTCTGAAACGAGTGGCGCGGCGGGGAGTAAATGCTCGAAATTGTCCAGCACTAAAAGCAGGCGTTTTTCGCGCAGATAGGATTTCAACATTTCCTCGATGTTTTGCCCGCCCGTTTCTTGAACGTCGAGGGTTTGGGCAATCGCGTTGGCGACCAATGACGGGGCGCTCAGGGGCGCGAGTGAGACGAAATAGACGCCATCGGGAAAGTCGCCCAACAGCATCGCGGCGGCTTCGATACTCAGGCGGGTTTTGCCGATGCCCGCCGTTCCCACCAACGTCAGTAGTCGCACATCGTCGCGCAAAAGCAGTTGGTACACAGCGGCGATCTCTTGTTCGCGCCCAACCAGCGATGTTGTTGGGGCAGGGAGATTGCTTGGCGTAGAAAGCGCCAGTTGAGGCTGAGTAGTCAGCTTCAGATCAGCGGCGCGGGCAATGGCTTCGTCACGGGTATGCACGTCAAGCTTGCTGTAGATTTGCTTGACGTACCATTTGACCGTACCCGCCGTCATTACCAGACGTTCCGCGATTTCGGCGTTGGATAAGTCGTCCGCCATCAATTGCAGAATATCACGCTCGCGTGGGGTCAAAGCGCTGAGAAGTAGTGGTTGTTGATTGGCATCGCTTTGCATGATGCGAATCCTCAAATTGAGGACGGAGTTGCCGTATTATACGGATATCATAAAATTTTTCGACAATTTTATGGCAGGCGCACCAGTTTCCAGTGGTTGAACTGTTCCAATGGTCAGTGACTTTTAATGTCGGTAACATTAGAATCGTCTCTTTTTCGCGGCTGGCAGGAAACAATGCAAACCTACATTCGACTGCTTCGAAATAACCCCGATTACGCGCTGTTGTGGTATGCGCAGGCAATCAGCCTGATCGGAGACTGGTTCAACACGATTGTGCTTTCGGCGCTGGTTTCGCGCTACAGCAACGGCTCCGGTCTGGCGATCAGCGGGCTTTTGCTGGCGCGATTTCTCCCGCCGCTGCTCGTCAGCCCGCTTGCTGGCGTGCTGCTGGATCGCTTTGATCGCAAGCGCTTGCTCATCTTCAGCGATGTTGCCCGTTTTTTCATCGTGCTTGGCTTTCTACTGGCGACCTCACCGGATCGCCTGTGGTTGATTTACGTGCTTTCGGTGTTGCAGTTCGGGCTTTCGGCGCTGTTCGAGCCGGGACGCTCGGCGCTCATGCCCAGCGTGGTGCGACGTGAGGATCTGGTTCACGCCAACGTCCTCGGCAGTATCACGTGGTCGGCGATGCTGGCAATCGGCGGGGCGCTCGGCGGGCTGGTGGCGGCGGTGTTGGGTACGACGACGGCGCTGCTTTTCGACGCGGCAACTTTTCTGATCTCCGCACTGCTGATTAAGAAAATACGGATCAACCGTGAAGTGGTCAAGCATACCGAGCATGAAGGGATTTCCTTCCGTGATTTTGTGGATGGACTGCGTTTTGCGCGGGCACATCCACCGACGGCGGCGACCCTGTTGGTGAAACTTGGGGGCAATTTCGGCAACTACGACACCATCATGATCGTCTATGCGACTTCGCTGTTCGTGCTTGGCGAGCAAGGGGCTGGATCGCTCGGCATCCTGTGGAGCGCCTTTGGCATCGGGGCGATCATCGGTCCGATCCTGATTAATCGCCTCAACGATGGCAGCATCCGGGTGATGCGGCGGCTGATCATCGTCGCCTACGTATTCGTCTCTATCGGCTGGTTCTTGTTGGGCGGCTCACCGATTCTGCTGGTCGCGGCGCTGGCAACGGTGGTCAAAGCGATGGGCAGCAGCATCTACTGGACTTACAGCTCGGTCATTCTGCAAAAATCCGTCCCCGACCAATTTCTCGGACGAATCTTTTCGCTTGACCTTGCGGGCTTCCAACTGGCAACGGCGGTCAGCACGCTCATCACCGGAATCGCGGTGGAAACGCTGGGCGTGGGCGCGGTGCGCGACATCGTTTTCGTGACGGGGATCGTATCGCTGATTCCGCTGGCGTTTTGGTCGGTGGTCGTTCGCTGGCTGGAGCAACGGGAAAACCGCGAGCTAGTACGGGAAGGTTGACAGCAGCCCGTCACCTGCTATGCTATTCGGGTTGTCTCGCGGCGAGGAAAGTATGAGGCTGGAACACGTCCTCTATATTGGTGTGGGCGGTTTTCTGGGCGCGAACGCGCGTTACTTTGTGGGTCTTGGGATTGGCACGTTACTCGGACGCCATTTCCCATACGGCACATTGATCGTCAACGTCAGCGGTTCGTTTCTCCTCGCGGTTTTTCTTGCATGGGTCGCCAGACAGGTTCATTTTGAAGAGGCAGTGCGGCTGTTGGTCGCGGTTGGCTTTTTCGGCGCGTACACCACGTTTTCGTCGTTCGCCAACGAATCAATTGCGCTGATTCAAGAGGGGAACTGGCTGGCAGGCGCACTCTATATCGCTGGCACGAACGCGCTGTGTTTGCTCGGCGTTGTGCCCGGTTTGTGGATCGGCAGCAAACTCTAACATCGGAGCACTTGCGTGATCGAATTATTGAAGGTCATCATTCTCGGAATTGTCGAGGGTATCACCGAGTTTTTGCCCATTTCTTCCACCGGACATCTGATCGTCGCGGTGGCGCTGCTCAAGCCGGAAATCAGCCTTGAGGGAACTTTCGAGATTTTCATCCAGTTGGGGGCGGTGGTCGCCGTCGTCGTCTATTACTGGCGCGATCTCTGGCGGCAAGTAACCACTGTTCATCGCGATCCATCGGTTCAGCGGTTGTGGCTGTGCCTGATCATCGGCGCGATTCCAGCGGGATTGGTCGGGCTTGCCGTGCGGAGTTTCGTCAAGGCGAATCTGTTCAATCCGCTGACCGTGGCAATCGCGCTGATCGTCGGCGGAATCATCCTCATCTGGGTCGAGCGTAGCTCCTTCAGAAAACATGATGAGTCCGCTGAATCCGCCGATTTGTCGGCGGTGACGCTGCGACAGGCGCTGCTGATCGGCGTTGCGCAGATCACGGCGTTGATTCCGGGGGTATCGAGGGCTGCCGCGTCGATTATCGGCGGGATGTTCGTTGGGCTGAACCGTCAGACGGCAACCCGGTTCTCGTTTTATCTGGCAATCCCGACGCTTGGCGGCGCGACCATCGCCGATTTACTGCTCAGTCTCGACGAGCTTCAGGGCAGCGATTTGATCTATCTGGCGGTAGGGGCTATCGTTTCGGGTATCGTGGCGTGGTTTGCCATCGGCTGGCTGCTGCGTTACGTGGCGGGGCATACGTTCGTCCAGTTCGGGATCTATCGCATCATCGCCGGAATAGTGATCCTTGTCCTCGCGGCGCTTGCCATCCTTTGATCTTCACACTTTTCTAAACCGCTATTCTTTATAATTAAGAAAAGCGGAAATATCCGCCTTCCACCTGTGAAAGTAAGCGCTTTTCACAAATCTCGCAGAAACGTTTAGAATTGGATTATGTATTATTCTATCAGTACAACTTGAGTTTTTCGGGCGAAGAATGCTGGCTCCCACGGACATACCGCTCCAAGCCATACTTTTCAGCAAACACAGTTTCGTATGGCTGCCCCCGCTGCTCCAGCAGGCTGGTTTTACCGTTGATACTGTGAACGATGTCGAGGAACTTTCCTCGCACTATCCAATTCTGCTGATTGTCGATGAAGAAACGCTTGCTCAGGTGCCGCCATCGCAGCAGCCGGAACGCCCTGCGATACTGGTGGTGGTCGAGCACGATCTGGACGCCGAACGTGCGCTGAGTGCTGGCGCGGACGAATATATCACGCCGTCTACCAGTCCTGCGGCGGTGGTCAATCGCGTACAACTGCTGGTCAACGCACGGCTGAACGAGCGTCAGGTTCATCTCCAGAATGAGATGCTGGCGAAAATCAGTGACGTGGTTTTCGTGCTGGATAGCGATAGCAATGTGCTGTACTGGAACGAAGGGGCGGAAAACCTCTACGGCGTAAAAGCCAGTGAGATCATCGGGCGACCTCGATCCGAAGCCTATCGCTACGAATGGATTCCGCCGGATGATGACCAGCAGATGTCAGAGGCGCTCGACCAGCATGGATGGTGGCGCGGCGAGTCGATTCATCACACCAGAGATGGACGCCAGCTTAACGTCGAAGTCAGCGTGAGCGTGCTCAAGAATGCCGATGAGACGCTGCGCGGGTTCCTCTGCGTGATCCGCGACATCACCGAGCGGAAACGGGTGGAAGCCGCCGAGCGTGAACAAAGGATGCTGGCGGAAGCGCTGCGCGACACAGCATCGGCGCTCACGCGAACGCTCGACCCGCAGAGTGTGATGAATCTCATTCTGGAAAATGTGGGGCGTGTGGTGCCGCATCAATCCGCAAACATCATGACGATTGAGGACAACACCGCCCGGATCGCCTTCTCACGCGGTTATTCACCGGAAGTCAAAGCGCTGTTTGAAACGCTAACCTTGCCTGTCAGCCTTCCGACGCTGAGTTTCATGCTGGCAACGGGCGAGTCGGTTTTGATTTTCGATACCCAGCAGGACAGCCGCTGGCAGCCGATGGACGAGATGAACTGGATTCGCTCGCACGTGGCGACGCCGATTCGCGCCTATGACCATGTGATCGGTTTTCTCAATCTGGATTCGGATCAGCCCAACACATTCACGATTGCCGACGCGGAACGGCTGCGTGCCTTCGCCGATCAGACGGCAATCGCCATCGAAAATGCCCAACTGTACGATGCCATCTATCGTGACGCCTCGGAAATGCGTGCCTTACATCGCGCCACCGGCATCTTGTTCACGGCGAATCTGTTTACGGCGGAAGATGTCAGAAGTGTCGCCGAGCAGATCGCGCAGACTGTCGTCAACGAATTCGGCAAGGTGGACTGCGGCGTGATCATGCTGGATGAGTCGCGCACTCAACTGATTCGGCTGGCACGCGCGGGTGAATTCGGATTGGCTGCCGATACTGAATTACAACTGGACGGGCAAGGACTCGTGCCGGAGGCAATTCGTACCGGCAACATGGTTTACGCGCCCGATGTGCGAGCGCATCCTCTGTACGTGGCGTCGGACAGCCGCACCCGCTCTGAACTGGTCGTGCCTTTCAGAACCATGAAAGGCGTGATCGGCGTGCTCGATCTGCAAAGCGCCGAAGTGGATGCGTTTGACGCGCATGATCGGCGGGTGATGCAGGTGTTCGCGGAACGCGCTGCCGTCGCCATCGAGAACATGAAGCTCTACAACGAAATTCAGCAGCGCGTGAACGAGCGCACCAGCGAGTTGAACCGCGTCAAGGAACGGGCAGAGGCGATCCTCAA
>DATGQJ010000504.1:0-8002 GCA_035304265.1 Oceanobacillus sp. | reverse complement strand
AGCTTGATGCATCAGCATGGGGGAACGCAATCAGAGCGTCACACCGATACCAAATCAAGGCAGAACACAACGCCTGATCTCTCCGCAGAAAACATGGGAATCACCACCCCTTCACTGCCCGGACATGCCATCGTTTATCTTCAGCGGCATATTGGCAATTCCGGCGTGCGGCGGCTGTTGAACAAGCAATCCGTGAGCATTCCTCAGCGGCTATCTCCATCGGCTACGCCCGTCGTACAGCGTGACGATGACGCCGATAGCGAACCACAAGAGGAACAACCAGCGAGCAGCATCACCATTGATGGAGAGACCATTTCCACTTACGAGCAGGCGCTGATGTTTTTTGCCAAGCGAGAGCTTGAACTCATCGGTCTCAAAGACGACTTTACGGAAGGCATAGGGTATCCAGGTTCGATTGATACCGCCATCGAGGAATCAAGAGGCTGGCGTGCCATCTGGAATGGCAACGAGGGCAACATGTACGACGAGGAACTCGCCGACATATCCGCGTGGTACGAAGACTACTACCTGCCTGCCTACAACGATGCACAGATTGCGCAAGCGGCTGAAGCAGCAAAACAGATGGATGCGGCGAAGGAAAAAGCGGCTGAAGCCGAAACTGCCGCGAACAACATCGAGGGACCTTCGCGCCAACTCCAACGCGCCCTGTACCGCGCGGAAGATACGGACAAGCTGGTGGAACTGGCAAAAGGAATCGCAGGTTATCTCGATATGGCGCTGGCTTCAAAATCGTCCATCGAGCAGATCACAGAAGCCCTCGACTCCTTGAAACCATACAAAGTCGATGTAAACCTGACGCAAAAATTACCGCCTGTCAAATCCAAGATACCCAAGTTGTTGAACGCGCTGGAAGCGCTCAACAAAGTCGCCAGCGCCGCGCAAATTGCCGAAGCGGCTTACAAGGTCTTTGGCGCTTCAACCGAAGCCAACAAAGCCTTGGCAAGTATCGAAGCGGCGGCGACCATTGCCAGCGCAGGCGGCACGATTTTAGGTCTCTCTGCGACCTTTGGGCTTTACACCAACATCTATCTCGGTCCGATGGTCAGCGCCTGTGTTTCCAATCTGAAAGTGGTCAATGAGTATTATTCAGGCACGCTCAACCGCTATGCGCTGGAAGTCGAGGAAAACCCGGATAGGGTGCTCTGGTCGCTGGAAGAGGGTGGACGCCCCATGTACGATTTCATGGTTCCGGTAATGCAAGCCTCGGATTGGAGTGGCGTGCCTTCTCCTGTTCCGCAGGCAATTCTGGATTACTTCGAGAAAAACGAAGATCGCCTCAATGCCGGGGTGGGAGCAAAGGAAAGCGAGAATATCCTTTTTCACGGCAACACCTCAATGGGCAATGAAGGCGAGGCGATGCCAATGGAAGGCACTATCGACTACACCCCCGACACGCAGCGCATCAAGTATTGGGTGTTCAACAACCGCCGCAACATCTGGGGGATGCTGTACGGCGATCTTCCGGTGCCAGCAGGATAAGCTGCTCACACTTGAAAAGTGCCGTAAAATAAGGCTGTAGACGATGGGTGAACATAACACCGATGGAAGACAGCCTTACCATTGGCGAAATGGCAAACATGATAGGGGTGCAAACCTCTACGCTGCGCTACTACGAGAGTATCGGCATCCTGCCGCCGCCACGACGTGTCAGCGGACGACGCCGATATTCTCGTGACGTGCTTCCTTGCAGTCATCCAACTCGCTACCGGAAAACATGGTAAAACTTGACATCTGATCAACCGCGCCTTCAACCAGTATTGATTTTTCTCCCTTGCAGCGATCTCGTGCTATGATATTTCCATCCAGAATGGAGGGTTGCCATGTCTGCAAACGTCGAAGCGATGGTGCGTGAGGGTATCAGCGCCGTCAAAGCAGGCAATAAAGAAGAGGGTCGGGCGCTTTTAATGAAGGCGGTGGAACTCGATCCCTACAACGAGGAAGGCTGGTTATGGTTGAGCGGCGTGGTCGATTCGCCTGAAGACCAGCGTACCTGTTTGGAAAACGTGCTTTCCATCAACCCGAACAATGACCGTGCGCGGCAGGGTATCGCGTATCTCAGTGGCACGCCGCCCTCATCCACGCCATCGACCATGCCGCCTGCACCTGCGCCAACGACAACCGCACCGACCCCAACCAGCGTCGAATGGGACATGCCTGCCACCGAGACCAGCAGCCCCAGTGCGTCCTGGCGTCCTACCAATGAGCCTTCTGCTGACGAGTACGACGACTGGGTTTCCGGCTTGAATTTACAGGCGTCGCAAGACCCATCGGGTGGTTCTTCATCGCCGTTTAGCGTCCCGGCGTTCGCCACCACATCGCCCTTCCTCGGCGATGAGGACGATCCGGACGAAGACCTGTTTGCGGACGGACCCTTCACATCCGCGCCCATTATCGAAGAAGAGCCGCCTGCTCCGCCACCACAACCCGCATTTTCATTCCAGAGAGCACCTACCTTTACAACCGCGCCGAAATCACCCACGCCAGAGGCAGAACCTGCCGAACAACCAAAACGCAGCAGATGGCGGCGCGAAAAGAAACCGAAACAATCTGCGGAGGCATTTCCCGCAGAACTCAAAGAGGTAGACGACTTCTTCAAAGATCTTGGCACTACGGAGAAAGCTCCCGAACCGGAAGAAGAAGAGAGCGAACTGTTTGGCTATATTCCAAAGTCGGTCAAAGCGACACGGCTGCCCGGTACGCGCGAACGTACCCCGATTCTTCTTGTACTTGCGGCACTCCTGCTCATTCTGCTCAACATCGGTGTCGCGACATTACTCGCGATGCGATTTCTAACGCCTGTATGATCTGGACAATGCCCGCGTAGCTATGCTAAAATGACCATCCTTCAATCAGGAAATTCTTAGAGAGGGGAACGGCACTGCCGCGCCGCAAAAACGATGGCAAATCATAAATCAGCAATCAAACGTCAACGTCAGAACGAAAAACGCCGTATGTACAACCGCGCCTGGCGCAGCCGTGCGCGTACTTTTGTCAAGAAAGCGCGTGTCGCTATCAGCGACACTCCCAGCGATGCTGCTGTGGAAGCGACTCGCGAGGCAATTCGGGAACTGGATAAGGCTGCCAGCAAGGGCGTGATTCACCGTCGCAATGCTGCCCGCCGCAAGAGCCGCCTCATGCGCCAGTTGAACGCGAAACTCGCCGAGCAAAAGTAACGAACGACTAATCTTCTGGATAAATCTTAAGCAGCCGACTGACGAAGTCGGCTGTTTTCAGTTAAGATTTTATGCTTCCTGTAATGTTGCAGGTGTAGCAACTGGCTGGGGAGACGACACAAGAGGAATATCAAGCCGGTAGCCAACCCCACGCACCGTCTTGAGATACGTCGGATTGCCGGGATCAGCTTCAATGGCACGCCGAATCCAGCGGATATGCACATCCAACGTGCGCGTATCCCCAAGATAGTCCGTCTGCCACACGTGTTCCATCAGTGCCTTGCGATCCAGCGTTTTGCCCGGATTACGCAGGAAAAGCTCGACCAGCATCGCCAGTTTGGGCGTTAACTGTGTCTCGTGACCATTCGCCACCAAAACCCGCCGGGAAAGATTCATCGCCAGCGGACCGCACTGAATCATCTCCTCGTCTGAGGCTTGATGCAGCAGCCGTTCAATGCAATTCGTGAGTTTCCGCGCCGTAAAGGGAAGCGCCATCACCACATCGGCGGCGCTCTGGCGTCGCGCAGGCAATAAGTGAATCAGGGGAATTTTGGGGAAGCGATTCTTGATCTGCTTACCGATGCGATCTCCATGCGACTGCATCGAAATCGCGTCAAGAATGATGACATTGGGCGGTTGCTGGGCGGCTGCGGCAACAGCGCGGCTGCCGCTGGGAACACTAATGACCTCGTAACGTTTCTTGAGCGCATCCCCAAACGAGGTATGCTGCGCCAGGCGACGCTCAATCAACAATACCGTTGCCCTCGACATGCAGCCTTCTGTCCTGTTGATAAATAGACCCGCGATTATAGCCTTATGTACAGCGTTGGAGCAATCTGCTTTCCCTGCACAAACCGCAATCTTGAGGTATTCTTTCACCTACTTCAATTGTAGAACAACGGTCATGATGCATTCAATGAGACATCTGGTAGAGAAACTTGACGCCGAACTGGACTGGCAAATTTTGCAAGACCTTGCCAGTTGGACACTTGATCAGGCACTTGCCATCCAGCGTATCCCCGCCCCCACCTTTCAGGAACGTCAACGAGCAGAATATGTAGCGCAGCTATTTCAGCAAATCGGACTTCAGCAGGTTAGTATCGATTCGCTTCATAACGTCTATGGACGACTGCACGGGCAAGAGTCAAGGCTCTCGCCGGTCATGATTTCCGCGCACATCGACACCATCTTCGCCGGCGACACCGATCTCTCGGCGAAACGTGACGGTGAATGCATCATCGGACCGGGATTGGGTGATAACAGCATCGGCGTAGCAGGGATGGTGGCGATTCCCTATGCCCTTCAACGCATGAACGTCGTCCCTGAACGCGATCTCCAGATAGTCGCCACAACCCGTGAAGAAGGATTGGGCGATTTAGGCGGAATGCGAGCCGCCTTTCAGTCCATGAAACACAATATTCACTGCGTGATCAATCTGGAAGGGCTAGCCTTTGGGCACGTCTACCACGCAGGCATAGCCGTGCGCCGCCTTCATATTACCGCCACTGCCCCCGGTGGACATAGCTGGCTGCACTTCGGACGTTCCAGCGCCGTACACGGAATCGCCCAACTTGCCGCGAAGTTGACGACTATCCAGCCGCCGCAAAACCCGCGCACGACCTATAATATCGGCATGATCGAAGGCGGCGAAGCTATCAATGCCATTGCGACCAGCGCCAGCCTCTGGCTCGACCTGCGTTCAGAAGACCGCGCTACGCTGGAAGCAATCGAAACACAGGTTCGCGCTCACGTGACCGCGCTGACTGCCGACGACCTCACTTTTTCGGTGCGCGTCGTCGGAGATCGTCCTGCGGGCAAGCTCTCGCCCGATCACCCGCTGATACAGGTCGCAATGGCGGCGCTGGCTCAGGTCGGCGCACACGGCACACTCGAAACCGGAAGCACCGATGCCAACGTTCCACTCTCGGAAGGTTGCCCTGCCATCACCGTCGGCGTGACAAGAGGCGGCAACGCCCATCGCCTCGACGAATACGTTGAAATTCAACCCATAGCGTCGGGTTTGCGGCATTTGATTTTGCTCACACTTGCAGCCTCAAGCAGCAAGGAATTCAGGTAAAATACAGATCAGATCGGATGACGAGATTTCACCATGCCCAGAATCGATCTATTAGTTGCCGTACAGCGCGAAAACGCCAACCGCTACTATAAAAATCTTTCCGCCCAACCGGACTATAACGTGCGCATCGTCTCCTCAGTGGACGACGCAATGGAAACCCTTGCCGATAGCGAGCGCCACGTTGACGTGCTGGTGTTGGATAACAGTCTCACCGATGTGTTTGACCTTGTGAACGATCTGCGCCAGACCTATCCGCGTCTGATGATCGTGATCGTCGATGAAGAAGCCGATTTCGCCCTGCCCGGTCACGCGGACGACATCAGCACCGACCCTTTCACCAATGATGACCTCGTGCGTCGTATCAACCGCCTGATGTCAGACCGCCAGCTTGAAACCTTGCGTGCCGATGCCATGCCGCCGGTGCGCGAATTCGCCAAGAAGCTGCGCAAAGCAGTTGGCGAATCCGGCAAGCAGCAGGCGGCGGTAAGTGCCTGCCGCGATCTCGGCTACGATTACGTTGCCTTCTACCGTCTGGAAAGCGCCGATCCACTACTCGTCACGTTGAAAGCGCAGGATGGTGGAGCACCGCTTCAGGCGGCAGCGCCCAAATACGCTTCCGCCGACGACATCATCGGCTGGGTCGCCCAGACCGGACAGAGTCGCATTGCGGGACCGCAGGACGAACTCAATCATCCGCTGGTGCGCAAACAACGACTTGGCGCAGTCGTCTGCGTTCCCGTCGGTATCACCAACCGCTATGGGGTGCTGGTCGCCTGCCGTGAGCAGGTGAACTCGATCTCCAATCAGAACGTCATGATGCTTGAACTCATCAGCGCCCAACTCGCGGCGGTGATGTCGAAGGAATAAGAGTTCGACAGCAAATTGACTTCTAAAGAGACCCATTGACGACACCAGCAAAAGGAATACTTGAATGCATAGAGTTTATGTCTTGGGAGCAGGGGCAAGTCGTGCGCTCAATAGTAGAGCGCCATTAATGAAAGATTTGCTCCGTATTGGCATTAACTTTTCTCAAGGGGACCGACCGCCCAGTCCATCTACTAAAAGTGCGCATCGGGTGAAAGAGTTTATTTCTGAGTTCTACTCCCCCCTTAACTTTACCAATATTCTACCTCCCTTTGAGGACGTTTTGAGCCAGGTTGACTATTGCATTGTGAATAATATTCCCCTTTCAAAGAAATATAGTGTGGATGAGCTTCGCTCACTCCGCAAAGACTTGATTTACATACTCGGTCGAGCGATCCAACATGAAACTAACCATCAAACAGACCACGCCCTAGTAGGAACCTTTTTTAACAACCTAGATCAACATACCGACACCATAATATCTTTGAACTATGACCTCATCATTGACAATGGCTTCAGGGATTTTTTCGGATTTGTGAATTATGGGGTAACTATGCGTAACTCTGTCCATTTCCGACCCCAATATCCTCCAAAACTTACTCTCTATAAACTTCACGGTTCGTTGAATTGGCTGTATTGTCCTGTCTGTGGAGCATTGGAAACAACTGAAGGTGAAAAAGGTGCATTGAAAGTTTTGACGGAAGACATAAATTGCCAAAGCTGCAATACACCATTTGAGCCTGTGCTTAATACTCCAACATTCTTAAAGGACTACAACAATAGCTACATTGTTGAATTATGGCGTAACGCGCAGACGCAACTTCACCATGCCGACGAAGTAGTGTTCGTGGGCTATTCTATGCCAGATGCAGATATTGTTTTACGGATGTTTTTTACCCGCGCTCTTTATACAAATCGCTTACTACGCGGACATCAAAATAGATGCAAAGTGCGGGTTGTCGATTACACTCCTAACATGGATATTCTTGGTGGAAATTCCACCAAAACGAGATACGAACAGCTATTTGGCGAAATTGACTTTGACTCTACTGGTTTCATAGAGTACATCTCGCGTGGTTGCAAGACGCAGCAGCAAATTCAGCTTCAATAATCCGCTTCATATTCTTCATCTTCACAACTGCCTCAGCGCCGTCTCCAACCGTTCGATCTCGTCGTGGGTGTTGTAGTGCGCCAGCCCGATTCGCACCAGCCCATGTTCCTCGTAACCGAGCGTTTTCATCACTTCGACGGCGTAGTAATTGCCATCCCACACGTAAATGTGCTGCTTGCCAAGATACTCCGCGATTTCCAGCGGCGTATGCCCTTCCATCGCAAAGACCACCGTCGGCACGCGCTCATTCAACCGCTGTGGATCGCAGATGCCGTGAATCCGTATCTTTGGAAAACCTTGCAACATCTCAATGAGATGCGCCACCAGTTCGCGCTCATACTCGCCGATGGCTGCCATGCCCGCTTCTATCCCAGCGCGATCTGTGTTGCCCCCGCCAACACTCGCCAGATAATCCACTGCCGCGCCAACTCCGGCGATCAGTTCAAACGCAGGCGTGCCCGTCTCCCAACGATACGGTGGTTTATCCTTTGACGGACGCACCTTGTAAGCGGGCAAACTCTCCAGCAATTCGTATCGTCCCCACATGATGACTGCATGTGGACCGAAGAACTTATATGAAGAACACAGCAGGAAATCGCAGCCAATCGCCTGCACGTCGATGGGAATGTGTGGGGCGCTCTGCACCGCATCCACTACGTAGATCGCCCCGGCTGCATGAGCCATATCCGCGATTGCCTTCACCGGATTGATCGTCCCAACGGCGTTAGAAGCATGTACAGTAGCGACGATGCGCGT
>DATGQJ010000503.1:0-5536 GCA_035304265.1 Oceanobacillus sp. | reverse complement strand
GTGACTGGATGTAGATCGAATTTCCCGAAGGAAGTGATACGCGGATCGGGCAACGTCGTTTCTGAGTTGCGTGACGTGCGCGGGTTTAGCCGGGTCGAACTTGCAGGGACGGGCAACGTCGTCCTCACACAGGGCGACAGCGAATCATTGGTCATTGAAGCCGAAGATAATCTGCTTCCGTATCTGACGAGCGAGGTGAACGGTGATCGGCTTATTCTCGGTCATCGAGACAACGTCAGTCTGGAAAATACAGCGCCGATCATCTTTCACGTCACCCTGATCGACCTTGCCGAAGTCAGCGTTTCCGGCAGCGGGTCTATCACCAGCGATGATCTGGATGTCGAGAGTTTGAGCGCATACTTGATCGGCACGGGCAATATCGCGCTTTCAGGCAGTGTCGAACAGCAACGCATCACGGTAAGCGGGAGTGGCAGTTATCAGGGCAGCGACTTTCTCAGTCAGGAGGCGTGGATCACGATTGTGGGTACGGGCAATGTGGTCGTAAATGCAGCCGATACGCTGAACGCGACCATCAGTGGGACGGGTTTCGTTCAGTACGTTGGCAACCCGCAGATCACACAGGACGTTTCGGGCGTGGGCGGCGTGATGCCGATTGCGTCAGGCGGATAGCACAGCATCACCAAATCTTTGGGTAGTTTGCCTAATCTTCAAGCGAAGTTTTGGATGACGGCGTATGCTGCTGGCGTTACAATAGTGTATTGCAATGTGTATAAACAAACACGTTCGTGTTCAAGGAGAATATCTCTATGAAATTCCTAAGACTGTTTGGTGTGATGCTCCTGCTGGTATTGAGTGTAACCTCGGTGACCGCGCAGGATGCAGAACCATCCGGCGACCTCGAATTGTTCTCGTGGTGGACGGGTGGTGGTGAGGCAGCAGGTCTGGAAGCGCTGATCGAGCGCTTTACCGAACTGTATCCTGATGTCAACGTCGTCAACTCGGCAGTAGCGGGTGGTTCGGGCGTCAACGCGCGAGCGGTGCTGGCGTCACGGTTGGATGCAGGCGAGCCGCCGGATTCCTTCCAGGCACATGCCGGTTCCGCCATGATCAACATCTATGGCGCGGCACGGATGGAACCCCTCAACTTCCTGTATGAAGAAAACGGCTGGATGGAACAGTTCCCAGAGGGTCTGCTCGATCTGATCACCGACGATGGCAACATCTACTCGGTGCCCGCCAACATCCATCGCTCGAACGTGATGTGGTACGTCCCCGGCAATCTGGAAGAATGGGGCGTCACCGTTCCTGAGACGTGGGAAGAATTCATCAGCGAAACCTGCCCGGCGTTGCAGGAGGCAGGCATTGTGCCGCTGTCGGTTGGTCAGTCGTGGACACAGGTTCACCTGTGGGAGAGCGTGGCGCTCGGCGTGCTGGGCGTGGAAGGCTACAACGGCTTGTGGGATGGCTCGACTGCATGGGACAGCCCCGAAGTCGTGGAAGTCTTTGACACCTATGGTCAGATTCTGGACTGCACGAACGATGACCGTGACGCCATCGACTGGCAGCCTGCTTCGCAGATGGTCGCCGAAGGTACCGCCGCTTTCAACATCATGGGCGACTGGGCAGCGGGTTACTTCCTGACCGACCTCGAACTTGAGCCGGGAACCGACTTCGCATGGACGACCCCGCCCGGAACCGAAGGCGTGTTCATCATGCTGTCGGATACCTTCGGTCTGCCGATTGGCGCACCGCACCGCGAAAACGCGATTGCGTGGCTGACCTTCCTCGGCTCGGCGGAAGCGCAGGACATCTTCAACCCGATCAAGGGTTCACTACCTGCCAACACGACGGCAGACATTGAAAACACCGAACTCTACAACGCCTACTTCCAGGACGCTTACGAAGACTGGACGACCAACGAAATCGTCGGTAGTCTGGCGCACGAAACCGTCGGCGCGGGCGAGTTCCTCAATGGCTTCAGCGAATTGATCGCACAGTTCGCCGCCGATCACGACTCGGAGACGGCGACGCTGTTCGCGGCTGAACTCTACGCCGATACGCTGGGCACTGAAGGCTAGTCAGGCGGTTGATGGGGTAGGCATTCGCCGCCTACCCCCTCTGGATAAACAAGACAAGAAACGTTAAAGTCCTGCGAATGAGTGCGTTCGTGGGACTTTTTTCAAAGGCTCAATTTCATCTGGAGCGATTATGCGTGAATCCATCATCAGTGATCGTCTGAAGGCGATCCTCATCATTATCCCTTCCGTCGTCACCATCGCGATTTTTGTCTACGGGTTCATTGCGTGGACGGCATATACCTCCTTGACCGACGCCCGACTTTCGACGGGTTCGGGCGAGTATATAGGGATGGAAAACTACGTGGACTTGTTCACGGGTATTCGCTTCCAGCGTTTCCGTACCGATCTGGTCAATACTGTATTTTTCACGGCGCTGTTCATCTGCTTTTGTCTGGGGGTGGGGCTGCTGCTGGCGATGCTGCTTGACCAGCACGTCAAAGGGGAAAACCTGTTTCGTACTCTGTTCCTGTTTCCGATGTCGTTGTCCTTCGTGGTGACGGGCGTGGTCTGGCGCTGGTTGTTTCATCCAACGTTGGGGTTGAATGCGCTGCCCACACTGATCGGGCAGCCTGCGGGACAGTTTCGTTGGTTCATCAGTCAGGAGCGCTGGTTCGAGTTCAACTGGCAGGATTTAGGCAATTACATCTCAGTTGCGATTATCGTCTTCGACATCATTCTGGTGTGGGCGTTGTGGCGCTGGCGTAAGCGCGGCGGGCAGTTACCGGGCTTCATCATTGCGGTGATGCTCTTTTTGAGCACATGGGTGATGCTGCAAGGACCACAGCAGCTTACGGCTTTACGCAGACCGGAAACACACGGGTTCAATCTGGCGCTGATTGCGCTGGTGATCGCGGCGGGCTGGCAGATGTCCGGCTATACGATGGCGATGTATCTGGCAGGGCTGCGCGGCATACCGGACGATTTGCGCGAGGCGGCGCGGGTGGACGGCGCAAGTGAGTGGGGCGTGTATCGTCACGTGATTTTTCCGCTGCTGCAACCGATCACCTTGAGCGCCATTATCGTGCTGGGTCACATTTCGCTGAAAATCTTCGATCTGGTGTATACGATGGGGGGCGGTGACAATCCGTACATCGATATGCCAAGCGTCAATATGTTCTTTACCTCATTTCGGGGTGATGCGCTGGGACGTGGCGCGGCAATTGCCATCATCCTGCTGATCATGGTCGCGGTGGTGATCGTTCCTTACCTGCGAATGAACCTGCGTTCGGGGAGCGAGCTATGACCGCATTGACCCAATCTTCGGCGGTACGATCTTCCGAGGCAAGCCGTCAGTTTCGACGTATCCTTGTTCGGGCGGGTATCTACCTGACGTTGATCTTCTTCTCGATTCTGTTCCTGATTCCGGTGTACATGGTGCTGGTGACGAGCTTCAAGACCTTCAGTCAGGTCAGCCTGTCTACCATGTGGAATTTCCCGACGGAATTTACGCTGGATGCCTTCATCGAGGCGTTCGAGAAACTATCCCCGAATTTGCTCAACAGCTTCCTGATGGTCGTGCCGGGGACGATCATTTCGGCGGTGATCGGCTCGTTGAACGGGTACGTGCTTTCCAAGTGGAAGTTTCGCGGGGCAAACGTCATCTTCACGTTGATGCTGTTTGGTATGTTCATTCCCTATCAGTCGGTGCTGATTCCGTTGGTGCGTTTTCTGGGGAGCATCGGGCTGTATGGCAACATTGTGGGCTTGATCTTGGTACACGTGGTTTACGGTATTCCGATCACGACGCTGATTTTCCGCAATTATTACGCCGAAGTGCCAACCGAAATGCTGGAAGCGGCGAGCATCGACGGGGCGGGATTCTTCGGGCAGTATCTGTACATCATTCTGCCGATTTCTGCGCCGGGGTTCGTGGTGGTCGTCATCTGGCAGTTTACACAGATTTGGAACGAGTTTTTGTTCGCGGTGAGCATCGTCACGGCAGCGGACAAAGTGCCGATTACGGTGGCGTTGGCAAATCTGGCGGGCAGTCAGGTGGTCGAGTGGAACGTGCAGATGGCGGGGGCATTCCTGACGGCGCTGCCAACCTTGCTGGTGTACATTCTGCTGGGGCGGTACTTCATTCGAGGTCTGCTGGCGGGCAGCGTGAAGGGGTAATAGCTGTCAGCAATCAGCTAAATGATAGCGCATGAATGGACACGACTCGACGATTGGTCGAGCGTGTCCTTTTTCGTTTGGGGTGATCTGATAAACAGATGAAGATCAGATAATGGTAGGGACACGAGGGTATCGTCAGAATACCGTATAACAATCGTCCAGCAGGGCTATAGGAGATGTGGTATGTACTGGATGCGGCAGATTTTACGAGACTGCGAATCATGAAAATATGGACAACAGCCCTCCTTGGCATATTGAGCGTTTTGCTGGCGATGGGTGGCTATGCTCAGAATGGGGAGTCGCCAAACGACAACCTCATCTATATAACTGCTGTCGATTGGAGCAGTGACGGCAACAAAATCGTGGCGGCTGGCATCCAACCGCCCGGTGTCATCGGGTACTTGCATGTGATTGATGTCGAGACAGGTCAAAGCATCTATGAGTTGGAACCAAGACCGGGAGGGTTTGCGTCCGTCGCGTGGAGTCCTGATGATCGCTACATCGCAGCAGGCGGTTATGATCAAGTCGTCTGGGTCGTTGATTATGGAAGAGCGCAGTCACGTTGCAACGCTTTGGGGACATCAAGCAACTGTTTCCAGTATTGACTGGAATCCCGACGGTACCCGCCTTATCAGTGGTGGAAACTGGGATGGATTGGTGATTCTGTGGGATATGAACACCTACGAACAAATCCACTCCATCTATATAGGTAATCCTTGGTCAGTTGCCTTCAGTCCAGATGGAGAAAGAGTCGCTATAGGTAGTCAAAGCGGCTTATTTGTAATTCCTTCCACTTTAGAAGTGGGTGAAGGGCGAGAGTTGAATCAATATGAGCTAGCGAATAAGTATGTAGGTAGCCTCGTGTGGAATAGGGATAGCAGCTACATCGCATTCGGCACACAAACATTTACGGCTAAAAGTTCGACGATCAACTTGATTGATAGCAATGACGGTATGTCAACGATCAGTTTCCAGACGAACGATGAGGCGATATATGGCATTGATTGGAGTCCAGACGACAATTTGATCGCTTCATACAGTAGTGATGGATTCGTAAGAATCTGGGATGTACTTACCGCTACTCAACTACAGAGTTTTCTTGCAACGATGCGCTATCCGATTGATGTCAGTTTCAGCCCTTACGGTGGTCGTCTTGCCTATGGCGGCTCAATATCAAGCGACAACACAGTTTCGACTACCCCCCTTACAAATGGCGCAGTTCAAATCGTCGTTCCTGCACCTTCGCTCGAACGACTGCAAGCGATTGTCGAACTCTGCAATGCGCCTGCCGCTGTCGAACAGGCGCTTATCGCCAGCATTCAAGCCAACCAACTGACGGATTTCGTCGCACAGGTCGAAGCGCTGCCGGAAGCCACCATCCC
>DATGQJ010000502.1:0-2242 GCA_035304265.1 Oceanobacillus sp. | reverse complement strand
ATCAAGTTCCTGTGCCAGCGCTGCGTAATGGGTGATGAGATTCGTATAACTCTCGAACCACGCCGCCCATGCCGCCTCGTCCGAGCCGAAACCGATCTGGAAGCGCCCGGTGGATGAATTCTCCATTACGGTAAGGTCGATGTGCGGCTTGAGCATGACCTGCAAACCCAGTTCGTGTGCTTGCTCGATTACGTGCCGCAAATCGTCGTCGGTGGCGGTGCGCTCGTCATTCTCGCAATCGATCTCCGTCGATGTCAGCGTGTCCTGATAACACTTGACGATCACGGCTATCCAGTTCGCGCCCGACGGCAGGACGATTTCATTCAGCGTTTGATCGGATGCGACACTGGCGAACTCGCCCTGCCGCCACGATTCGTAGGAAATCCCCTTCATGAAGTCGTCAGGCAGCGGTTGGGGTGAGGGCGATGCTTGAATGGGCGGGGAAAGCAGAGAGATGAAGAGTACGAACAACCCGACAATCACGCAGGGAATCGCCAAGACGACGCAGCCGACACGACGACAGGTGCGCCACGCCGAAAATCTCCGTTTAGGTTGGTTCACTCAAGGAGCATTCCTTTCGTCGGATGCATTCTTGCGAATTGTTTCCAGCAATGCCCGTATCTTCGCCTGATCTTCGGCGGTATAGCGATCAAAATTCACGGGGTCATGTTCGTAGTCTACGACGATCCGAAAGTTCCGATGTGCCGCCGTCTGATGGTATACAGCACCCAGATCAACGTCTATACGCTCATCGCCCGCCAGCGGAATCGAGATAACCGGGATAACAGCGTCCACCCCGAAACCGTAGAACTCAACCTGATCCTTGATGGGCGAGCTAATTAGCACCATGTACGGGTATGCCCCGTCGTGACGGTCAATGTAGCTTGGTATAAGCGGATTGACGGGGCGGCTCTGATGTAAAAAATCAATTTCGACTAAGGACAACCCACTCCGCAACGTTTGCCGCCGCCTCAAACGATATTGAGCCGAATAGGATGATGGCGGTTTATTTGCGGGCGAGAGAAGCTCAATCCACGTGACAGGCTCACCCGGATATTTCCCTTCCACCAACTCATAGATCACAAGACTTGTAAACGTGTCTTCTTCATCTTCCTGAACTTCGACCAGCGGAAAGGTGGCGGTTGGCAAAATTGAAGATGTAGCAGATGTCCCGGATGAAAGAGTCACTTGCTTAATCGAGATGTCGGGGCGGTATCGGCTTGTCGTCTCCATATCAAACCGCAATGCGCCGATCTGCATGGATTTCTCAGCCTCGACGTAGTAGTTCGACGGCAAAATCGCATCCAGCGTTTCGTAAAGATGGGCAATATAAATCGCGTGGAAACTCTCCCACCCGCCGTCCTCTTGCTGTAAAAAGCTGTTCAGGTGAGCATTGACGCCGGGATAGAGATTTTTCGTGGAGTTGATCGGCATCGATCAGATTCCTTCATCTCGATACCAACAATTATAGCCCTACTTCCGGGCGATACTCCCCAAACACGCCGCGCAGCGTATGGCAGATTTCGCCAAGCGTCACGTCATTGTCCACACACTCGATGATCAGCGGCATCAGGTTGTCGCTACCACGCGCCGCCGTCTCTAGCCGTCCGCGCAGTCCCGCGACTTTGTCGTTGTCCCGATTCGCCCGCAGTTGCGCCAATCGTTCGCGCTGCGCCGCCTCAATCGCCGGATCAACGCGCAGAATGTCCATCTGCTGTTCCTCATCGACGGTGAAGCGATTCATGCCGACGATCACCTGCTCGCCGCTTTCAACCGCGCGTTGATAGTCATATGCCGCCTGCTGAATCTCGTTCATGATGTAGCCGCGCTCAATCGCCGCCAGCGCCCCGCCCATACTGTCGATCAACGCGATCTGTTCTTCCGCCCGCTTCACGATTTCTTCGGTCAAATACTCGATGACGTAGCTGCCAGCCAGCGGATCAACCGTGTCGGCAACGCCGGTCTCGTAAGCGATAATCTGCTGGGTGCGCAGCGCCACCTGCACCGCGCCTTCAGTCGGCAGCGCCAACGCCTCGTCCATGCTGTTGGTGTGAAGCGACTGCGTGCCACCCATCACCGCCGCCATTGCCTGCAACGCCACGCGGACGATATTGTTCATAGGCTGCTGCGCTGTCAACGTGCTTCCGCCGGTTTGCGTGTGGAAGCGCAGCCGCCAGCTTTCCGGGTTCTTCGCGCCGAAGCGTTCACGCATGATCTTCGCCCACAGCTTACGCGCCGCGCG
>DATGQJ010000501.1:0-3178 GCA_035304265.1 Oceanobacillus sp. | reverse complement strand
ACAACGGTTGCCTTCCAATATGCCCAGTGGTACCAATCCGCAAGATACCTCGCCGTTGCCGAAGAGCGCGAACGGGTAGCGCTGGCGCTTCACGACACGGTCAACCAACGCCTTTTCTCGATGAGCATTATCTCCGACGTGCTCCCTGAGCTTTGGGATACCAAGCCGACCAAAGCGCTGGCGATGCTCAATCAGGTTCGTGAACTCACGCAGGACGCGCTTGAAGAAATGCGGACATTCCTCCGGGACTTACGTGAAAGCTCATCAGAATGAGCCACGTAAGTTCCGATCTTTCTTCCCCTGCTTTAGCCTGCAAAACCGATTTCACACATCGCACCGTAGCCAACTGACCCATCCCCACTTCAACCACTGTTCAAAAAAATGTATTTTTTCGCCCCATAGCCTCCAACTCAAATTTTCCACATACTTTTAACTATCCTTAACACATTGCAATAAGCCAGTTTAAGACTTTCATTGTCGCCCATGCCACGCCCAGAATGAGTTAACGGAGGAAAATTGTGGCTCGTCTACGAATTTTCATAATCCTCACTATTTTGTGGATGACGTTCCTTTTCAATCTGGAACGTCCAGATGTGCTGGGTATCAATCTATCATCGGCTGTCTACATTATTGCGGCACTGGCACTCGTTGTTATTTTGCTGCTCCCCGATTTCGGCAACATGCGTCTGGCATTGCTGTTAGTGCCCGTGCTGTTGGCTTATGGCGTTCTGCGGCTTCTCCCCGCTTCCGCTTCGCCCGAAGCGACTCTACCGATAGTTGCCATCGAATGCGCGGTGATTATCGCGACGGTGTTCACGGCACGTCTTCTCTCGGCAATCGTGACCAACTTTGAGGACGTGGTTGAAAATCTGGTGATCGGCTCGAACAAAACCCGCATCCAATCAATGGCTGAGGGCGAGCAGGTCATCAACAGTGAGCTTTTCCGGGCGCGTCGCTTTGCCCGTCCGGTTGGGCTGCTGCTGATCAAGCTCAATGACGTGCCAGAGATGCAAGCGTCGCCGCTCAAATGCATGGACTATCAGGTGTTGTTGCAGCGCCGTTATCTGCGAACCCGCGCTGTTCAGATTGTCGAGTCATATCTGTATACAACCGACCCACTTGCGTGGCACGAAGATAATCTGGTGGTCTGCCTGCCGGAGACCAACCGGGCGGAAGCGATGAAAACCGCTGAGGAGCTTTCTCGCCTGATTAGCGTGACCCTCAATGTGACTGTACCGATTGGAATCGCCAGTTTCCCCGAAGACGGGTTGGTGCTCGGCACGTTGATCGAGGCGGCATCGAATAATCTCTACCCGATGGACGTTCACGATGACGATGATGATGAAACTCAACCTCGTCCGCCCGAATGGGATGAGCAGGTGACCAAGCCTGAAAAACCTGCCGCTGTCATTAGCCCAACGGTTGCTGCTGTGATGGCGTCGGTGCAGAAGTTTTTCAGTGTCCAACCGTGGGTGCAGCCCTTCGCGGTTCATGGGGATGTGGCAGCGCTCAGTACGCCTTACTACCATCCCGATTTCTGGGTGAACCAACTACCCTACCAGAGCGCACAGGCGCGTCTCCTCTATCAAAAGCTGAAGCGGGCAATCGACATCCTGCTGGTGCTGTTGTCCTTACCGTTCACAGTTCCGGTGGGGTTGATTATCGCCCTCGCCATTCTAATCGAAGACGGACGCCCCATTTTCTTCGTCCAAAAACGAACCGGATATGGTGGGCAAGTCTTCAAGATGTACAAGTTTCGTTCGATGATCCCCAATGCCGAAGCCCGAATGAAGGAATTAGGCGTGCGGGTGAACGAGCGCGGGGAAACCATTAACGAGCGTGGGGAGAAACTGGAGGACGATCCGCGTATTACACGAATCGGCAAAGTGCTGCGTAAGACCAGTCTCGACGAACTGCCGCAACTGCTGAATGTACTGATGGGTCACATGAGCATTGTTGGACCCCGCCCCACCTCGTTTGGGCTAAACAGCTACACCTTGTTGCATACCCAGCGGCTCAGCGTCAAGCCGGGGATCACCGGGTTATGGCAAATCTATGACCGGGGTGACACCGATTTCAACAACCGTCTGATCTGGGACATCAAGTACATCGAAAAGTTCAGTCTGATTCTGGACGCGCAAATCTGCATTCGTACTTTCTTGCGCGTCCTCAAGCAGCACGGCGCACGATAGACCTGTCCGCGCACCATTAGGGTAATCAGGGACGACACCATGCTCAACATTCTTTTTCAAATTCTGCGTCGATGGCTGTGGTTGCTACTCACCGTGACGTTGATCGCGGGCGGGATTGGCTACGCCGTAGCGCAAAACCAGCCGATTACGTACAGTTCACGAGTGCAACTGCTGGTCGGACCGAGCTTAACCAATTCCAGCCCCGATCTGAACGATTTGCGAGCAGCAGGGCAACTGGTTGAAACCTATGGTTTTCTTCCCAAGACCCGCCCCTTCCTGCAAGCCATCATCGCGGAGTTGAACCTCGATATGACGGTGGGGCGGCTCTCCGACAGCATTGAAATTACCACCAGCCCATCAACGCAAATCCTCGAAATCCGCGTGACCACCGACGACCCTGAAAAAGCCGCGCTGATCGCCAATGCCATCGCACAGCGCCTGATTGCTTTTAGCCCGTCGGGTTCAACCGATGCTCTAGATATTTTGCAAGCGCAAATTCGGGATCAGATCGCACGTATCGAGGAACACGTTGCCAACAGTGACGAGACAATTGCTCAGCTTGAGCGCCAGTTGGAGAGCGCAACGTCCATCGAGGAGCAGCGTACTCTCGTCAATCAGATTTCGCAGGAACGCTCGCGCCAATCCAGCGCTATACAGGTGCTGGTCAACCTGTATGAAGCCGTGCAAAGCCCAACCAACAATCAAATTGCGGTGGTTGAGCCAGCGGAACAAGGTAGACCCAGCAACCCACAATTACAACTCCGCGTCCTGACGGCGGCGCTGGCAGGCTTGATTTTGACAGTACCCCTTATTTTTGCTTTCGAGTATCTGGGTGGGGTAATTAAGCGGGCGGAAGACATTACCGATGTAACCGTGCTTGGCAGCATCCATGCACACCCAAGCCTGACCGGAAACGACGCCAATGCCTTGATTATCCGCACGCAGCCCGCTTCAGAGGCGGCGGAGGATTATCGCAAACTCGCCAC
>DATGQJ010000500.1:0-4225 GCA_035304265.1 Oceanobacillus sp. | reverse complement strand
TCGCCCTTACGTCGTGCATTCAGTTGTATCAGCCACAGCGCAATCAGGTCAAGCTTCTCAGGCAGTGGTGATTGCTTTGGGGGTACATAGTAAGGGTTCAAACGGTAGCCAAGAACGCGCAGCAGGTCGCGGATCGCGTTCTCGATCCTCAGCTCGTAATTTTCAACCTTCTCTCGTGGTCCCTTTGGGGTGAAGAACTGAGATAGACAGCCCGCATTGATCAAACCATAGCGTATCGCCTCTTTCGGATCGTGCCGCTTCAAGCCAATTTTGCTGTAATTCCGCAGCATGATGAGCAACGCTCTTGGCTGGTTGCGAGAAGGTTTGCGATAACGCTGTGTGATTTCGTTGATACGTCCCTGTTTGATTTCCTGCCATGTAGAACCGTTTTGTTCATCCCTCCTCAGCAATTCGGTCAACTTCGGATCGTTGCCCTGAACGATCTCCAACCGCCGCCCGTTCGCCTCGATAACCAGCGGATTATCGTCCAGACGATCTTGATAATATTCCCACATGCCGACAACGTTCAGCAGAATGCGCTTGACAGTGGGCAGGTCGTCCACATGCAGTTCGATACAAGTAGATGGCGGCAGTAGCCCAAGGGCTTCTCTCCATATCGCTGCCGGGATTTTCTTCATCAGCTTCATGTTGTGAGAGTTTGTGTTACGATTCCGGTCTGGTGAAACTCGCGTCCAAAGTGGGGCGGGAGTCGCAATTGGCTCCAAGCAAGCAGTCAAATCGTCAAAAGCACGCCGATGATCTCTTGGTTGCAATCCGGTTGCCGGACTGTCGTCGTCACTATCCTGGTTTTCCATCGTGATAAGAACAGAATCCCGGCAAGCGAAAGGATCGGATACCATTTCTTGAATAGCGGGAAGCGAGCCGCCAATTCGCAGTTGTTGGAACACTTCTGCCTGTTTGCCCAGCCAATGTAGCCCGTCTATCCCTTTGTCAAGCAATTTCAGCGTTAGCCGCGAGAACACGTCCTTGCGTGGTTGATTATCCAGATAGCCCGCGCTACGCCGCAGATACACACTCTTACCCCGATTATAGGTCAGAGAGACGTAGCCTTTTTCGTTTACCAATGGGCGCACCTGCCAGCGCCGCACCGACGCTTTTCCAAGTAGGCACCATTCTCCTGTTGATGGTAATCTCTCCAACCAGAATCTCAGTACGTAAGAATGATCGGCAGCTTCCCCGACAGGTTCAGTGATCAGTTCCGCTGTATACCGCCGTGTCATCAAGGGCGCGAGACGTAGCGGAAATGCCTGACTATCTACCGCCGTTTCGAGTGTGAATTGATACCCCTGATCAAGCAACCATCGTGCCGCTAAACCGGGCAGTAACATTCTTTTGAGGTGGTCATCGGCAGTCATCAGGTCAATGATTTCTGGCGATGCCCAGTGGAGTTCAGTCCACTGAGCGCAGACATGCTTGGCATATGCATCGCCGTAACACGCGACAAGCCAGTTCTGGATGAGCGTTCTCAATTTTCCCGGATCAATCCGCGCGTCTTTCGTGGTGTATAGCCAGCGTCTTTCCGGGTTATCTTCGCCCATCAATCGAGGATGGAACGCGAGAATCGAATGGGAAAAGGTCGCAAGCGCATCGTGCAAGCTGGCAATCGGCGGAATCTTGGGAGGCACTTCTCCCAGACTGCTCAACGAGAGGTAAATTGCCGCAGGCATCCGCAACACCTGAGCGTAACGCAATGCATCCGGGAGTGGATCATACAATATCCATGCGAAGGGCTGCACCGCCTCTGAGTATTTCCCCATGTTCAGAAAATCTCCTTTCGCTCGGCTGCTCGACGAAAGGCTTGCCATGCAGTTCCGTAGAGGCTGGCAGCGATCTGTTGATCCACATCCGAGTCAGCATGTAAAAGCGCGTCGAGCATGACGCACCAGTCGGGCAGCATACGGCGCTTCCCTTTTTTCGGTGCGAATGCACCATCCGCGAAATACACACGCGCGTCACGCCCACCACGCAGCAATCTGCCAATGGTCTGCCAGATGGTCACAAATTGATCGCGCAAAAATTCGTCGTAGACCATTGCATCCATCCCCGCGACGCCACGCTGCCCAGCCGTCATACGTTGATTCCAGCGTTTGTACGCTTCCAAACGAAGCTTCTGAATCGCTTGAATGCCGAATGATGAATATTCCTCACGCAAGATGCGGGTATTCGGCTGAAGTTGGTCGAGCAACCACGCATTCATCCCTAACACTTGAGGACTGATGTCATCTGGCGGTGGAAATGGACGCACGAGGAAGTATGCTGTTCCTAAAAGCGCCGCGTCCTCTTCGTCGAGAATGTTGAACCCTCGCTGGATCGCCATCAACGGAGCGATCAAAATATCAGCCTCATGTTCATAAAATTGCTCGACCTCGCGGGCGTGCATCGTAAATTCATCCTCAAATTCCGCGTCATCCGGGATCAATCGCCGTACTCGCCCCTGCCATTCAGGTAACCTCTCCAATTCTTCAAGCATCCATTTGGCTTGTTCGTAGCTGTTCACCACCAGTAAAATGCTGCGTTTCTTGCCACTATCGCGCCAGTAATCCAACTCTTCTTGCAGGTCGGAAGATTTGCCCCCCGTTGCCAACTTGCGTACCAACTGCCGGAGACGAAGTTCACGCCGCTTTCCCGCCCCAGAAACATGAATCCACTTGCTGTTTTCCAAGCGAACTGGGCGAAACTTTATGTCGATATTTGGTGATGACGCTTCATCGTTGGGCAGTAACAGGGCATGTGGTGATACCGCGAGGTGAAACTGGGCGGATCCCGGCAGCCAGCTTGTCGCCGAGGTCAACAGCATATGAGGACCGTGCCATCCTGTTTGCAGCTTGTACAGCGACACGAAATTCAACAGTAGCCAGCGTCCAATTCCCCGGTAACGCATGGCGTTCAACATACCGAGACTGCGCTCCGGGACATGATGGATAAGCCTTGCCCCAAGTACCACGCCCAGCGGTGGATCGGGAATGAGATTTACGAGCGCATCCGCCGGTTCGAAATCGGAGGATTTCAGGCTTTCCTTGGCGTTAACTTCATCGTCAATCCAGTTGAGTTGGTAGAAAATGTCACTGGTTCGTTTGAGCAACGCCGCCAGCGTCAGGCAGAAATCGAGTTTTCGCAGCAGCAACCGTTTACGACTGTCGAGTGTTTTTCCCCATCCTAATCGCTTGGTTGCCCACTGCCGAAGCTCCCGTTGAAGATTCTGCTCACGAATGTCCGTGCCCAACAGCCGATTCACCCACACGTGGAAATCCCCTTGCTCCTGCTGGCGCAGCGGGTTCGCCCAATATTGACGAAATTCCTCCATAAGCGCCTTTTTGAGCGCTTTTTGTGCCGCCGGGTCAGCCGGTGACATTTTTGAGAAGGCAGTGGCAAGTTGGGAGAACAAACCAACATTCGTCAGTTGACGGCGTTTGATCCATTTCACGATGCGAGGTGTGGTCGAAAGCAGCCGAAAGAGGTGATTCGAGAGAATATGCGCTTGCGAATCAATCCGAGTCAGGCGGTTAAAAGCAGCACGTGCTGCTCTGCGTCGTCCTACGACCCCAACCGAAGCGTTACTGATCAAGCGGTGCAGTCCATCCAGAAGTGCATCGTCACTTCCTGCCAGTAAGCGCGTTGGGGCGAAAGCCCGATCCCACTGCACTTGGACACGATCCGCTTCGTCTATGATCAATACATCACTGCGATGGTAAACCGCCTCGTAGAGAGGTATTCGCCGCTTGCCAAACCCTGAAATGAGTGAATAAAGAAAGCTCATCGGATTGACGACCCAGACTTCGCTATCGACCAGATCACGGGCAAGTTGATGCACCGGGCAAACCGGAATAAGCGGACAGGCAAAACGTTGATCTTGCGCTTCATTATAGAGCCTGTAGCATGGCTCTTTTCCTGTAGGTATAGACCCACCGTGCGCTCCGCTCAGGGCGCAGGGGGCAGGCATCCATGCCAGTGTTGGATCGGAGGTAGCGTTTGGTTGGAAGAAGAGGTTATTGTTCAAAGTGCGGGCATTTGCCAAGCCGTATTTGATTTCGTGCTTGTCGCGCTGGCGACCTAACGCTGGTGTTGCGGCAACGCCCAACTGGCGCAGCCATGCAGCCAGCCGAAGCGCTTCCACCACTGTGTTGACCATCACAGTCACGTGTCGTCCTTCCCAACGCGCGAGGTGATAGCTGAGCACCCAGATCAAACTTGATTTGCCTACCCC
>DATGQJ010000499.1:0-3409 GCA_035304265.1 Oceanobacillus sp. | reverse complement strand
GTGTACTGGATAGTCCGCACGTTATCGCCTTCCACCGTTTCGGGAATGAGATTGCTGGGATCGATGGTGAGCGTGATCGTGTGGCTCTCGCTGTGCCATGTGCTCACCGTGAGCGGCATTTCCACACGGAAGGTTTGTCCTGCCGCCAGAACCGGGAAACCACCAATCGTCGTGGCTTGTACCGAACCATCGGCAGTACGGGTATCGACAAGGTTGACGGTACCGCTGAAAGCTGTCGGCTCGGTTCCAAGATTCGCCACGTCGAAACCGACATTGAACGTCTGATTGCACGTCGGCGGATCGGGGTTAAAGACGACGATGCCTGCGACGAGATTCGCCTGCGTGACTGGCGTTGCCGTTGCCGGAATTGGTGTGAAGGTCGGCGTTGCAGGTGGCGGCGGCGGCTGAATGCGCGGAATGCCGGAAAGGTTGCCGGAGACCGACACGATGCTTGGAGCCATCCAGCCGATCTGCCCATTGGAGAGGCGCACCTGATACCAGCCCGAACCCGTATTGCTGATACCGATGATGTCAGCCGTTTGTCCCTGTGAGAGCGAGGCGACAATCGGATAGTTGGTGCCATCGCCGGAACGCACGTTGCCGTTTGGTGTGGTCACGGTGACGCGCGGGGTTGGGTCTTCCGTCGGCGGAACGGTTGGCGGCGGCGGCTGCGTCGGGACGATTTGCTGCGTCGGGATTACTTGAGTTTCATCCGGTATCTGTACGAACGGCGGCGGCTCGTTTTCCACGCGCAGCGGCGAGACTGTGTGTGTTACCGGATCGCCCTGAGCGAGGTTGACCGTCAGGCGGATTTCATACAAGCCATCGGGCACGAGCGTTGTATCCCACACGCCAAGCACATCGTCAACTACCGGCGTGCTGCTGGGAAGAATTGCGGGGAAAAACACTTCCTCTTCTGCTGTTGCTTCTGCTGCGCCCGGTTCCTCGGTTGCGACGGGCGCTTGTACCCCAAATGTATCTTCTTCCAGAGGACGGAACTCAATGAAGTAGTTGGTCATATTGGGGAGATTTGCCGAACCGCGAATTTCAAACTCACCACGCAGCAGGTAGACCGGCGGGGGCCATGTGATGCTGGCATTCGGGTCGGGTGTTGCTTCAGGGGCGGTCTGCGAAAACACCGGAAGACCCGCCATCAAAAACACCGCCACAACCATCCACAACAGATGTCGTTTCCTCATCTAATCATCCCTTCAGATAGGCATAACCGAACTCAAAAGAGCGCATTCTTCATGCGCAGTAAAAAGATTTTACCGTAAAACGGCAGAATATACCGAATGAGGGCGATTAATCGCGCGTGAGCATGTAGGCAGCAGCGCGAAAGCACAGCGGAATGATGATGACAGGCAGGAGCAAGGGCAGGAATATCTCGACGAACAGACGAGCTTCTAAATCCATATGCACCAACCGGAAGAGGTTGATGAACAGGAAATAGGCGGCGGAGAGTAACACGGTTGCGATCACCGCAGGCGCACGCATACTGGTGGATGCGCCAGCCATCGCGCCAATTGCCCCAACCAACGCCGCTTCCAACAAGATGCGAATGAGCGAAGATGCTAACGCCAGCATCACTGCAACCCGCATCAAAATGGGGTTTTCACTCGTGGAGATGGTCATATCATACTGGATAATCAGCAGGGGAAGACTGAACAACGCAAGCGTGGTGATAATTAGCGTGAGGTTTTCGAGCTGTCGCCATACTGCCGCGGCGACTTTACTATACAATACCTGCCACAACGGGCGGGGGCATACACGCAGCAGATCGAGCGAACGATTGCGGCGTTCATCGCTCACCACAATCGCGGATACGATACCGATCATGAGTAGGGACTGCCCGTAGAGGATAAACCCTGTAGGCAGCAGCACGAACGACACCGTCACCGTCGGCATGATCATCGTGAGCAAAAACGGCATCGGCAGCGAGAGCAGTATGACTATCCCGTTGATCATAAACAGCCGTGCCACAACGGTGATGTCCAGCGCCATCATTTTCCAATGTTCGCCCAGATGACGGCGCACAATCGGGTTGGAGCGTCGCGCCCATTCCGGCAATCCCCGGTCAATTTCTCTGGCTTCGGGGGCGGTGAGCCGTGCCACCACCGCGTCAAACATTGTGCGTTCCACTGATCTCTCACTTTTGGATGCGCTTACAATGATTATAGCTGCAAGCAGCCCATTTAGTTCACTCGAATGTGGATTATACCAGCAAAAATCGAAATACTGGTAAGATAAATGCGCCAAACTCAATCCACTCGCACGTTACGCCAGCGCCTCACGTTTGTGGTGCGCACCGTCGCGATTATCACGGTCATCCTGCTGCTGCTTGCGCCGTTTGGCGCTGGCTTCGGCTTTATCGCGTTTCTCACCCGTCCGGGATGTGCGACGCCGCAAAACGCGAACGCCAACCCCGCCGATTGGGATATGCCCTACGAGGACGTTTCGTTTCCATCGTCCGAATTCAACCTGCCGACGCCCGCCTATTTCATTCCGGCGGAAAATCCAAACGGAGGAACGGTTATCGTCGTGCCGACAGGTCCCGTAAGGCGTGGAGACCGAATACACGAGATCGCCGTTTACCGTCGTAACGGCTATCACGTGCTTTCGTTTGAATCCAGAAGTTGTGTCGCCCCTGTGCCAAGTTCGCTTGGCTATCGCGAAGTGCCACAGATAGGGGATGCGCTGGCGTATCTCGCCACTCGTTCCGATGTCGATATGGAGCGGATCGCAATTCATGGCTTTTCGGCAGGGGGGGCGATGGCGCTCATGGCAGGCGCACGCTACCCCGAATTACGAGCGGTGGTCGCAGAAGGCGGCTACCATGATTTCACCGACCAACTGAATGCCAACACTGCCCACATGGGCGTGCTGGGCGGATTGTTTCGTGGTGGATCACATCTGGCTTATCGTGTGACCACCGGGGATGATTTAAGCGTGCTCAGCCCGATTTCGACAATTTCGCAGATCGCCCCGCGTCCGATTTTGCTGGTCTATGGAACCAACGAACCGAGTTTGTATGGAGCGAGGTTGCAGCAAGCCGCCGCCGGATCGAATGCGACTTTGTGGGAAGTTCCCGGCGCTGGGCACGGGAACTATCTTGCGGTTGCACCAGATGATTACGAGCGGATTGTGATCGGATTTATGGATGAAGCGATGGGGATAGAACGGTAAGGGACGACTCACGAGTCGCCCCTGTAACCTCTTAGCAGTTCTGGTCGCCGCGCTCCCAGTTGAAGCTGTAGACCTTGCCTTCGCTATCCGCCGGAGAGGTGGCGGTGAAGCTGCCGTCGCTTTCGCGGTAGAGGCTGTAGCCATTGCCCGTCGCCAGAAGGGTAGACGCATTCGCGTTCACGCCCGCCTCGTCAATTTCCTCGGCGGTGATGTATATCACCTG
>DATGQJ010000498.1:0-2664 GCA_035304265.1 Oceanobacillus sp. | reverse complement strand
CGGAGGGCGATCTTTTAATTCTTACGCTTTATTTCTAAGTGCCGCCGTGCTATGCTTTTCGCGTTCCCGACGATACACACCATGAGGGCGGTTTTTATGTTGAAGACGCATACCTGCGGCGAGCTACGACCCGCGCACGATGGGCAATCTGTCGCGCTGGCAGGATGGGTACACCGCCGCCGCGATCAAGGCGGTCTTATTTTTATCGACCTGCGTGACCGCTGGGGGATTACGCAAATTGTCGTCAATCAGGAGACCGATCCGCAGGCGCACGCTGTCGCCGATGATGCACGAATCGAGTACGTGCTTCAGGTGAAGGGGGTAGTACGAATTCGCCCGGAAGGGACGGCGAATCCTGAACTGGAGACAGGCGAAATTGAGGTCGTTGCCAGCGAGATCGTCATCCTGAACGCGGCGAAGACGCCGCCGTTTTATATCAATAAAGAAGAGAAAATCGACGAAGTAGAGCGGATGCGCTATCGCTACCTCGATTTGCGCCGTCCGCGTATGCAAAAGAATATTGTGCTGCGGCATCGCGTCGTCAAGTACATTCGCGATTATCTGGACGAGCGCGGTTTCGTCGAAATTGAGACGCCGATTTTGTTCAAGACTACGCCCGAAGGCGCACGCGATTTCCTCGTGCCAAGCCGTCTGATGCCGGGGCATTTCTATGCGCTGCCGCAAAGCCCGCAGCAGTTGAAGCAGCTTTTGATGGTCGCTGGCTACGAGCGTTATTTCCAGATCGCCCGCTGTTTCCGTGATGAAGATTTGCGTGGAGACAGACAACCTGAATTCACGCAGCTTGACCTTGAGATGAGCTTCGTCCAGCGCGAAGACGTGATGGACTTGATCGAAGGGTTGATGATTGAACTCACCGAAAAAGTGGCGGGCAAAACGCCGATGTTCAAGCCGTTCCCGCGTCTGACTTACACCGAAGCGATGGAAAAGTATGGCTCAGACAAGCCAGACCTCCGCTACGGGCTGGAAGCAGTGGACGTGACCGAACTGGCGGGCAAGAGCGGCTTTCAGGTCTTTGTGGATAACGCAGCCGCAGGAAAGCCTGTGAAGGTGCTCCGTGCGCCGGGGTTGCTGCGGAGCAAGGACGACCCAAGCAAAGCGCTCAGCGGCGAGGCGCTCAAACGGCTGATGAAGGAACTGGAAGACCTCGTGCGCGGGGCAGGCGCGAAAGGCTTGGCGTGGATTGCGCTGCCGCTGGAAGAAAGCGGCGAGGTGAAGGGACCTATCGGCAAGTTCTTCACCGTCGAGCAAAAGGTGGAATTGTTCGAGCGAACGGGCGCGGAACCGGGCGACATTTTGCTGTTCACATCCGATCAGCGCGAGATCGTTTACGAAGTCATCAACACGCTGCGACGACATATTGCCCACCTGCTTGAACTGGACGATCCGAAGAAAATCGCGTTCTGCTGGGTGATCGACTTCCCGATGTTCTACTGGAATGAAGAGGAACAGCGCTGGGACCCGTCGCAGCATATGTTCACGTCACCGCTGCCGGAAGACATTCCGCTGTTGGATACCGATCCGGGCAAGGCGCGGGGATCACAATATGACCTCGCCTGCAATGGCTACGAGGTGGCGGGCGGAAGCATCCGCATTCACAGCCGTGCTTTGCAGGAAAAGATGTTCCCGCTGATTGGTCAGACGATGGAACACGCCCGTGAACAGTTTGGACATATGCTGGAAGCGTTCGAGTATGGTGTTCCACCACACGGCGGGATTGCGTCGGGCATTGACCGTCTGGTGATGGTACTGGCGGAAGAACCGAACATCCGCGAAGTGATCGCCTTCCCCAAGACGCAAAAAGGGTCGGACATCATGGCACATGCGCCCTCAGAGCCAGACCCGAAGCAGCTTGAGGAGTTGCATATCTGCGTAAAGCCGCTGGATGACGATAAGAAATAAGCGAAGTGAGGGACATGAAGCAACGTGTCCCTCACTTTTTTTGATGGGTTAGAGTGTGTTATGGACTTTAAGGTTGTGATAGCCCCTCACCCTGCTTGCGTCGCTTCGCTTTGGCAAGCCGTCCCTCTCCCACGTAAACGGGGAGAGGGACATCGCCTAGTGATTGCTCCCTTTCTTCCACGCGAGCGGGAGAAGGGATTGGGGAGTGAGGGGTGTCGAGGGTACAACATCGTTCTAGGTGCTGGTCGTTTCCGGCTTAAGGACGAAGGTATGGACTAATCCGGCGACGATGCCGCCGCCGAAGATGCCCACCAGATAGGGGACAAGGTAGCTGAAGTCGCCTGCGACGAGCGCGGGACCAAGGGTTCGCGCCGGGTTGAGTGATGCACCCGTGAATGCGCCTCCGGCGAGGATGCTGCCCGCCAGTGTGAGACCAATGGCGAGGGCGGCAAGGTTTCCGGCTTTGCCGAACGCCGCTGCCTGATAAACAGCAGTAACGAGGAAAAATGTGAGGACGAACTCGAAGGCTGCGGCTGTCCATGGGGCGCTGGCGGTGAGGCTTCCGGTTGTCTGCCCGAAATTGAAGGACGTGATGTTCAACGATTCGAGCGCTGCATCGGGAATGAGCGCACGGACGGCAAAAGCGGCGACGATACCGCCTAGAAACTGCGCTACCCAGTAGAAAATGGCGCGGTCAATTTTGATGTGTCCACCGACGAGCAGTCCGGCGGTGACGGCAGGATT
>DATGQJ010000497.1:0-3730 GCA_035304265.1 Oceanobacillus sp. | reverse complement strand
CGGCACGTCGCCCGCCACGACGCCTTCCCAACCTTGCAGCGTGTAACCTTTTTCCTGCAATGCCCACGCGACGCCCTTCATGTACTCTGCCCACCTGCCATATCGCTTGCTCTGCTTCGCCATCTCGATTGGTGAGAACTCGGCAATTTCGTTGAAATCCAGCGAGTGAACGACGACGTAGCTATCATTGCGCGGGCGCAGCGCGATCCATACGGCGCGGTCAATCGCCATCGGAAGCACGAAGCCATCGTTGTAATCCGTGTGCTCGCCGATCAGGTTCACCCGTCCCGGCGCACGCACAACCGCGTCCGGTAGCACTTCAAACAGGCGCTCAAATTCCTGTGTCACACGCTCTTGCAAGCTCATCAATCGTCCCCCTTATCGTGTTCCCGCGCCAATGATAACACTGCCACTAGATGAGAACATAAAATCGACAGGAGCGATCCGGGGTGAGCGCCCCTTCGTTGCAGTTCAGGGCTTCCGCAGTTGAGCACATCTTATGTGACGTGCTTCGCAGTTCAAAATCAATCTTTGCGTTGCTTGTAATGCACCTCGCTTAATTCCCGAAGTCGTGCCGCCGCCTGCTCTGCCGTCAGATCGCGCTGCGCTTCCGCCAGCATTTCGTACCCCACCATGAACTTCCGCACCGTCGCCGAGCGCAGCAATGGCGGGAAGAAATGGGCGTGAAGCTGCCAGTGTGTATTGTCTCGTTCGTAGTAATCGCCGGTGGGTGCGCCGTGCCAGCCCATCGAATAGGGGAACGAAGTTTCAAACAGGTTGTCGTAGCGTGTCAGCAATCGCTTGAGAATGTCCGCCAACCCGTCCCGCTGTGCATCGTCCAGATCGGGCAGGCGTATGACGTGACGGCGTGGGAGCAGCATCGTCTCGAAGGGCCATATCGCCCAGAAAGGCACGAGCGCAAGCCAGTGTTCGTTCTCCGCAACGATCCGCTCCCCACTTTTAATTTCTTCGTTCGCGTAATCGACCAGCAGCGGCGCTCCGGTTCGCTCGTAATACGCCCGCTGGTGACGATCTTCGTTCGCGGGCAGGTTGGGCAAAAAATTGCTCGCCCATATCTGCCCGTGTGGGTGCGGATTGGACGCGCCCATTGCCTCACCCTTGTTCTCGAACACCTGCACCCAGCGATAGATCGCGCCGAGTTCTGTGATTTGCTCGCCCCATAAGTCCACCACCCGCCGGATGTCCGGCAGTTCCATTTGTGGCAGGGTCAAATCGTGACGCGGCGAAAAGCAAATCACGCGGCTCGTGCCCCGCACGCTCTCCACTTCCATAAACGAAGTGGTTGTCGGCAAATCACTTGAGGGGGTATCGGGCAGCAGCGCCGCGAAGTCGTTGGTAAAGACGAACGTGCCCTCGTACTGGGGATTGCGAACGCCTCCCGCGCGTTCGTTGCCGGGGCAAAGATAGCACGTCGGATCATATGCCGGACGCTCAGCAGAGGGCAGGCGTTCAACCTGCCCTTGCCATGGACGTTTCGTTCGATGCGGTGAAACCAGCACGTACTCGCCCGTCAGTGGGTTCAAGCGACGATGTGGGTGTTCGGTGAAATCAAATGGCATCAGCTTCAATCCATATTTTCGTACAATGCTACCCCACCCGGCTGAACATCCAGCGATATTCTCGCCCGTTGTACTCGATCACCCAGCTAAGCAAATCGCCGGAGCAGGTTAGCATCGCCGGGGTGGGGACAAACATTCCGCTTATGTCCAGCATCCCCAGCACCATGTCGGTCATGTCCATCTCGAAGCCGTTGATGTTCGCCGTCACCGAGAGGTCTTGCACGGTCAGATTAAGGTTGCTCACCGTATAGGTGCCGTCGCCGTTGAAGATGTAGGCGATCCGTCCGGTCATTGCCGCGTCCATCGTCATGACGCCGCCGGTCATCGTCCTACCGTCGCCAATCGCCAGCGTCCAATCATTCATCGTGTAGGCGATGCTGCCATCTTCACCGAACGCCACGATGGTCATCCCCGCGCTGCTTTCCGCATTCACGCGTCGTTGAGTCGCCTCGACCAGAAGCTCTATCGGATCGTTGGTCAACTGCCACGTCCCGACGATACAGGTTGGCGCGACGCTTTCACCCAGTGCAGGGGATGTGCAATCTTCCGCGTCTGCCGTGGGTTCCATGCGGACGACGAATGGCGATTCACTATCCCCATCCGCTCTTGAAACTACGACCCGAACCACCACACCTGTTTCCGGCAGGCACAGCGTCACCGGACTAGCGTCGTCGATAGGCGTGTAAGTATTGCCCTCGCTGTTCACGCTCACCATGATGCTGTCGTCGGTCAAGCCTCTGGTCGAAACCCGGATCGCCTCCACGCCTTCGGTTGGGAAAAACTCATATGCCCTGAAATCGAGGGTGAAGTCCTCGACATCCACATCCACGTTCAAAGGCAACGTACTGATCTCCGGTGTGCCGAACAATTCCGACGGCATCGGCTGGAATGCAAGATTCTGCCGCGCCAGCGCCACGCCAAAATCGTGCATCTCCTGTGCGGCTTCGTCCAGTTCCCCTGCCAGATAGTCGTCGTAATCCTCAAGTGAACTGATGCTCACGGGTACTTCGCGGACACTCGCCAGCACCGTTTCCGGGCTGCCCATGCCCGAATCCAACCCACCCGGCGAGGCGAGGAACTGCCACAGATACAGGCTGCCGTATCCGCCGTAGTCTTCGTTATGGCTGGCGGTATCGGTGAATGGATGGTTGTTGTCCGTCACAAACAGCAGTTCCGCCTGCGCTGCACCAAGTCCGAAAGCTTCGGCGGCGCGGTCAGGATACACCAGTGAGGCAAGCCATTCTGCGGTGCCTTCTGCCCACCAACTGCTGTTTTCGATACTGGTTCCCGCGTGCGACCCGAGGATGTAATAATCCTGAAAGCAGTGGGCGATTTCGTGCGCCAGTACCGGAGCAACCTCCAGTTCGGGGATGCCAACGGCGTACACCTTCACATAGCAGGCTGCCATTCCCGTGAATGTGAAGTCTCCAAATGGCTCCGGGATGTCGTCGCGTGCATATATCGATGCCCCTGCCTGAGCGTCTTCGTTGTGTTCGTTGAACACATCCACAACCGTCTGGAAAGGTATCGTCGAAGCACCGGGGTCCCACAGCGGCATATACACGTCAATCGCCCGTCCAACCGCGTCGCGGGCATCCGTTGCCGCACTTTCAACTTCTGGCGTATAGCGGATCAGGTTGGTCACGCCGCCCGCCGTAAATACCTCGACGGTTGGATCGCTTTGTGCCGTAACCGCAAACGCCGCTAAACCAAACAGCAATACCATCAAACTAGCTTTTTGCATTTTGTTTCCTTGTTGCAATGGCTCAACCCTGTTGATTCTAGTGAGAATTGTAAAATCATGCGAGTGCGCAGAGTGGTCTCCGCCAATCTGTGATAGTATCGTACAGGTTTCAATCTCGGCTGAGGAATTGGATGTCAAAACGCTATCCCGTTGTCGTCATCTTGATACTTTTTGGCTTTGTGCTGTCGCTCTTCCCGCTTCTGGCGCAGGAACAGCCGCCAACCACCGAAGACACAGGCGGCATGGACCCTGTGACCACCCCTGCGCCGCTGCCGACGCGAATGCCGCGACCTGCGGTTTATCTGAATACCGAGAAAGACGGTATCGAACTGCACTTTTACTTTCAGGCAATCCCGCAGGGCGAAACCCGGCTTGCCCGTGTCGTCGGTGACGACATTGCCAGCGT
>DATGQJ010000496.1:0-3681 GCA_035304265.1 Oceanobacillus sp. | reverse complement strand
CTGGCAAAGCCCAACGTCACCCACAAGACCAGTCACGAGCAACTTTTACCTGCAAGCGCCTGCCGGAAGATAACAAAATAGACTGGACGCAGCCCACCAAAGATATATACAATCTCATCCGCGCGACTACCGCCCCTTATCCCGGTGCATTCACCACATTAGGGGGACGAAAACTCACCATATGGGGTGCTCGTCGGCTTGAAAACCCTCGTCCTTATGTCGGTAGGATTCCCGGACGCATTGTGGAAGTGATCCCAGATCAAGGCAGTGTGGTTTTGACAGGTGACGGGTCGTTGCTGATAACAAAGGTACAACTTGAAGAAGAATCACCAGTTTGTGCGGCAGAAGTTTTGAACAGTCTGGGGCAGACGTTGGGGCGCTGACGAGCCAAACTTATGACGATTGACATCCCATTCAACAAACCAACCCTCATCGGCAACGAACTCGAATACATCGCCGACGCGGTAAGGTCGGGCAAAATCTCCGGCGACGCCAGTTATACTCATAAATGTCACACATTCTTTGAACAAACACTGGGTGTGCCCAAGGCGCTGCTCACCACGTCCTGCACCCATGCGCTCGAAATGGCTGCAATCCTGCTTGATCTCAAGCCCGGTGACGAAGTAATCATCCCGTCATTTACGTTCGTCTCGACTGCCAATGCGGTTGTTCTGCGGGGTGCGACGCCTGTATTCATCGACATTCGCCCCGATACCCTTAATCTCGACGAGCGCCTGCTCGAAGCGCATATCACACCCCATACCCGTGCAATTTTCGTCGTGCATTACGCGGGTGTCGCCTGCGAGATGGATACCATTCTGCAAGTCGCCGCCAAACACAACATCGCTGTCGTGGAAGATAACGCGCACGGGTTGTTTGGCACTTACAAAGGGAAATTTCTCGGCACGTTCGGCGTAATGGCAACCCAGAGCTTCCATGAAACCAAGAACTTCACCTGTGGCGAAGGCGGCGCACTGCTCATCAACGATCCGGCATTGGTCGAACGCGCCGAAATTATCCGGGAGAAAGGCACCAATCGCAGCCGCTTTTTCAGAGGAATGGTCGATAAATATACATGGGTAGATGTTGGTTCAAGTTATTTACCCTCTGACGTATTGGCAGCATACCTTTATGCCCAACTAGAGGTGCGTGACGAAATTCAAAGCCGCCGCGAGCGCATCTGGAATACCTATTGGGAGCAGCTTGGCGACTGGGCGGCGAAACACGACGTGCGCCTGCCAATTGTGCCAGAAGAATGCCAACATCCATTCCACATGTTTTATCTGCTCATGCCTTCTCTCGAAATACGGCAGGCATTCATCGAGCACATGAAATCATGTGGAATTCTTAGCGTCTTCCACTATCTTCCGCTCCACCTCTCCGACATGGGACGCAGCTTCGGTGGAAATGTCGGTGATTGTCCGGTGACTGAGGACATTAGTGATCGCCTCGTGCGGCTGCCGTTTTACAACGATCTTTCCCCTGAACAACAGATGCGCGTCATTCAGGCGATCTATTCATTTGAACCTTAGCGTTAACATTGCGTTAGATCGGCATTCTGGAACCCAATTTGTGCTATAATCCTCGTATAAATTTCAAAATCTATTGTTATTTGTGAGCCTTTTTAAGTTTTAACGTAAGGTGTACCAGAAAGGAATACAAACGGCGTATCCATGTACAACCCGAATCAGTTTTTCGGCACGGCACGGGCTGCGCCGCTAGTTTAATTATGGCAAAACAGAAAATTCGGATCATTCCCCTCGGCGGACTTGGTGAAGTCGGCAAGAACATGAGTGTCATCGAGTGGGGAAATGACGCGATCATCATTGACACGGGCGTGATGTTCCCTGCCAATGACATGCTCGGCGTCGATTTGATAATCCCCGATTTCCGCTACCTTGTTGAACGCAAAGACCTCACCATTCACGGCATCCTCTATACACATGGGCACGAAGATCATACAGGCGCAGCGCCGTATGTGGTCGATGCGCTGCGTGGAGTGCCGCTGTATGCCACGCCACTCACCGCCGCACTGTTAGAGGTCAAACTCCGTGATGCACGACTTCACGAAGCGACAACCATTAACGTGTTCAAACCGGGCGATTCGCTCAAGGTGGGACCGTTCAAGGTTGAGAGCTTCCACATGACCCATAGCATTCCCGATTGCGTCGGTTTCGGCATCACGACGCCTTACGGGATCATCGTTCATAGCGGGGATTACAAGTTCGACAACACCCCCATCGACGGCAAGAAGCCCGATTATGCGAAACTGGGCGAATTCGCCCGTCGTGGCGTATTGCTATTGATGGGTGACAGTACCAACGCAGAAAGACCGGGTTGGACCGCTTCAGAGTCGGTTGTCAACGCGGCATTCGACGACATCTTCCGCGAAGCGAAAGACAGAATCATCATCGCCACTTTCGCCTCTCATATTTCGCGCATCCAGCAGGTGGCAGACCTCGCCGCACGCTATCACCGCAAGCTGGCGATTGCCGGTCACAGCATGACCGAAAACGTGAAGATGGCGCGGAAGATGAATATCCTGAACATCCCCGATGATATGCTGGTGGAACTAGGCAGGATCAACAGCATTCCACCACACCAGCTTGTCATCATGGCAACAGGATCGCAGGGCGAGCCATCGGCAGTTTTGGGGCGGCTGGCAACCGGACAGCATCGCAGCTTAGATGTGATGGCAGGCGATACCATTGTCATTTCGGCGCACACGATCCCCGGCAACGAAGAAACCGTGAGCCGCACCATCAATAAGCTGATTCAGCGCGGCGCCAACGTGATTTACGACCCGATTGCTCCGGTACACGTTTCCGGTCACGGCTCGCAGGAAGAAATGAAACTGCTGATCAGCCTGCTTAACCCACGCTTCTTCCTCCCGATTCACGGTGAGCTTCGTCACCTGAAAGCACATGCGAATCTGGCGATGCAGCTTGGCGTTCCAGAGAAAAACATCTTCGTTGTCGAAAATGGGCATGTGCTTGAGGTTGGCAAACACGGGATCAGGCTTGGAGAGCGTGTACCCGGCGGCTATGTTTTCGTTGACGGAAGCGGTGTTGGTGACGTTGGCAAAACCGTCATGCGCGACCGCGAAGTGCTGGCGCGTGATGGCTTCATGATCGTCGTTGTTAACGTAGACAGCCAAACCGGAGAGGTGATCAGCGAACCCGAAATCATCACACGCGGCTTCATCTACTTGCGGGATGCTGATGAATTGCTCGACCACATCAAGCAGACCGTGAACGAAGTGATGATGAATACGCGGCAATCCCGTAACGGGAAACGTCGCGAGCGTTTGCAGGAATCCCTTAGCCGAATGCTCTACAATGAGACTAAGCGCCGCCCAATGGTTTTCAGCGTCATCAACGAGAATTGACAGTGTCAATTCAGCGGGAAATTATCAGGGGTACGTTGCTCGCCTACCCCTGATACCTTTATTTCTGCCATGGTAGAAAACGTCGTCGCAGGAAACGCTGCAAGATATTGCCACGCGCATCTGCCCACGCTTTGTCGGCGGTTTTGGTCACGGGCGAATCTTCGCCGCTTTCCCGACGACCATAGCGTTCCGCCGAATAGAGGTTGGTGATCGCCGTGACGGGTGGCTCGGCAGCGGGAATTTCCCGTACAATGCGCTGGCGGCGTTCCTCCGGGGTTTGTTCAGGCTTTACG
>DATGQJ010000495.1:0-2346 GCA_035304265.1 Oceanobacillus sp. | reverse complement strand
ATCCGTGAATCTGACGACGATCACGCTTAGTCCGCATACCGGAACCCACGCGGACGCCTATTTTCATTACGAAGACGATGGGGAGCATTCGGCGGGGATGCCGCTTTCGGCATATATGGGCAAGGCGCGGGTGGTGACCGTCCATAAACAGGATGGGGCGCTCACCCCCGACGACTTTCCAGAAGCGGTGTTTGAAAATGCGGAACGCCTGCTGATTCACAGCCACGTGAGCGATTTAGGGGATGAGGAATGGGCGCAGCGTTTTCCTTATCTCAGCGTTGCGCTGATCGAACGATTGGCGGCGAGTGGTGTTGTACTGGTAGGGTTGGATTCGCCGTCGGTGGATGCGTTCGACAGCAAGGATTTGCCGTGTCATCATGCGCTGCGGCGTTTTGGAATGGTGAACCTTGAAAACCTGTATTTGCGAGATGTGCCGGATGGCGATTACGAACTGATTGCGCTGCCCTTGAAACTTGATCTTGTCTGCGGGTCGCCCGTGCGGGCGATCTTGAGGTCGTCGTAAAAGGAAACTGAAGATGCAAAACCCAGGTGGAATGATCCTCTATCTCGTGTTTGTGGCGATTCTGGTGGGGGCATACCTCGGCATCCGCCGTGAATGGGCACCGCCCGCCGCGATTGCTGCGGTGTGTGTGGTAGCCAGCTTCATCGCCATTCTGCTGATCTCGCTGGTACAGGGGAACAGCATTTATCAGGCGATATTCGCCGGACTGCTGGTAGGCGGACTGTTCAGCGGTGGCATTCTGGGGATGGCATGGTATTTCCACAAAAACGAATACGCGAAAGCCGCTCCCCCTGAGGAAAGCCAGCGCGAAGAATAGGCTACTCGCCGTTCAACAGACCGACAATCGAATAGCGCCCCGTCCCGTCGAAGCGAGAGGCTTCCAACACGTAAACGCCGTCGTCAGGAAGTTGGATACGGAAAAGCTGCGCATCGGTTCCAAGATCGGGGTTGGCGGCGTCATCGTTATATGCCAGCGTTGATCCGCCGGGTTGAATCAATTCCAATGCCGGGTCGAGATTGCCGCTTTCGGCAAGCATGGTAAAGGTGACGACCTGTCCGGCACGCCCGTCAAACACCCATCGTTGAGTCGGGAAAACGTCCTGTAAATGCCCTTCAAGCCGCGCGGCGACATCCGGGTTCAGTTCAAAGTGGCGGTTGTTACTGACGCCAAGCGTGTAGGTTCCCGCGCCGCGCACCCATTCAACAACGATGGTGTAGGTTCCGGTGTCACGCAGCACGAAATCGACGATTTGTGCGTCGAACCTGCCGTATAAATCCACGCCAAGCTGATCATCGTTGTAAGCGCGTTCACCGCCATCGGGACCAATCAGGCGCAGCGCCATATCGAGGGCGTCGGTGCGCGTCAGATCGACGGCAGAAATGGTGATCTGTTCGCCTGCTGTGCCTTCGTAATGCCATTCGTGGCTGGCGCTACCCTCAGTCAGTGTTCCCTGAACGGGTAAGTCGTGAATTATCGTGCCGTCCCCCATGCGTTCGGGCGGCGCACTGGTGCTGCGGGCGGCGATAGCGCCATCTTCGCGGGCGACAAACAACGTGCCATCCGGCGAGAAAGCAATGGCGCGTGGCGCAGACTCTTCATGGGCGATCTCGGATAGCGTTCCTGTCGAATCGACCATAGCGATTCTGCCATCAGTGAGCGCGAGGACAACGTGACCGCTCGGATCGGCGGCAACGTCGGTCACGAAATCAGGAGCGATTTCGAGCCAAGATTGCAGCGAAAACGTATCGCCTTCCAATAACGAGATCGCGCCGTTGATCTGGTTGTCGATGAGCGAACTGAGCCATTCAATCACCCGCACGTTGCCTGTGCGGTCAACCGTCAAGAGCGGCGGGGCGGCTGCATTGAAATTGAGCGGGATGGCGCGTTCGCCGCCTGAAAGCACCCGCGCGGTGAAACCTTCCTCTGAACGATCTATGGCATAGAGCGTGTTGTCCGGCGCGATGCTGAAGTGAAAGGGCGCACCTTCGCCGAAACTGCCAACCGGTTCGCGCCATGCTCGATTCGCAAGTACTTGTAAACAGCGGCAGATGGCGTCGCCGATGTAGACAACCCCGTTCGAATCAATGGCAATGCTGGTCGGCTGTGTGGGGTTGAGAAACGGGTAACTGATCAGGAATATCCCACTGGTGGCGTCGAAAACGCTCACGCCCTGCTGCGCGTCTACCACGTACAGATGCCCTAGCGGGCTGTACGCCAGTCCAACAATGTCGGGTGCTTCGTTCGTTTGGGGCATTTGTGAGTGCCAGATGAGCGAATAGCTCGGTGGTGTAGGGGCGCTGCGGGCACTGAAGACGATGCTGTT
>DATGQJ010000494.1:0-4007 GCA_035304265.1 Oceanobacillus sp. | reverse complement strand
CCGCCAATCAAATCGATCACCGGGGCACGGGCGCTTGCGGTGCTTGGCGATACCATCACCACCGATCATATTTCACCGGCAAGCGACATCCCCATCAATAGCCCGGCAGGGCAGTATTTGATGGAACGCGGTCTCCAAAAGCCCGATTTCAACAGCTATGGTGCGCGACGCGGCAACCACGAAGTCATGATCCGGGGTACGTTCGCCAACATTCGTCTGCGCAACCTGCTGGTTCCGGGCAGCGAAGGCGGCGTAACCCTCTACCTGCCTGATGCTGAGGTGATGAGCATTTACGATGCTTCCATGCGCTATCAGGCGGACGGGGTTCCTCTGGTCATCCTCGCTGGCGCGGAATACGGCACAGGTTCCAGCCGTGACTGGGCGGCAAAAGGAACGGCATTGCTCGGCGTTCGCGCGGTGATTGCCCGCAGCTTCGAGCGTATTCACCGCAGCAATCTGGTGATGATGGGCGTGCTGCCGTTGCAATTCAAGGAAGGCGACAGCCACCAATCGCTCGGATTGAATGGACGCGAGACCTTCGACATTCTGGGCATCGACAACGATTTGCAGCCCAAGCAGGAACTCACGGTTGTAGCTACCGACGCGAACGGCGAAAGCAAGACCTTCAAGGTCATCGCGCGGATCGATACCGCCGTCGAGGTGGAATACTACAAAAACGGAGGTATCCTCCAAACGGTGCTTAGGAAGTTCATCCAGTAAAGCGAGTAGGTTCGTGCAGTATTGGGGCGATTCGATGTCGGATCGCCCTATTTCTTTTGGATGCGACCTATCTATCAGGTGAAAGTTGGAAATTGGCTGGTATCATTCATGCCAACTTCAATCGTTTGCAAACAAAGAGCGAGAGCCAGTGACCAATACTCCACCCGTGATTATTTATACGGACGGCGGCGCGAAACCCAACCCCGGACCCGGCGGTTGGGCGGCGCTGCTGATTTACGGTGACGCACAGAAAAAGCTTTACGGGTATGATGCGGCGACCACCAACAATCGCATGGAACTCACCGCCGCGATACGAGCGCTGGAAGCATTGAAACGTCCCTGTGAGGTCGAGTTTCATACCGATTCGCAGTACCTTCGCAAAGGGATTACCGAATGGATTCCCAAGTGGCGGCAAAATGGCTGGCGAACAAGCGCGAAGAAACCCGTCGAAAATCAAGACCTGTGGATGGAACTTGATGCGATGACCCAGAAGCACAAGATTCACTGGAAATGGGTACGCGGGCACGCCGGAAATAAGTTCAACGAGCTTGTCGATCAACTGGCGACCCGCGCAAGAGAGCAGCAAATTTCTTCCTCCTAAATTGGTCAGCTATGGCACTATTCGCTGCGTTACAATTCCGGCATCAATTGATGAAGATTATGGAGAGCGCCCATGCCCACGATTGCCAATCGCGTCGAACAGTTTGGAACGACGATTTTCACTGAGATCAACGAACTGGCATTACAGCATAATGCGCTCAATCTTGGGCAGGGAAGACCCGATTTCGACGGACCCGCCGAGATCATTCAGGCGGCGGTTGATGCGCTGCAATCCGGCAAGTTCAACCAGTATGCGCCGGGCATTGGACCCGCGACCACGCGAAAAGCAATTGCCGACCATGCCAACCGTTTCTATAACCTTGACATCGACCCGAACGCGGGCGTGATCGTCACGCCGGGCGCGACGGAAGCGATCTTTTCTTCGATACTGGGGCTGGTCGATAGAGGCGACGAGGTGATCATCATCGAGCCGTTCTTCGACAGCTACGTCCCCAACGTGCTCTGGGCAGGCGCAACGCCGGTCTATGTGCCGCTGCATCCCCCAGATTGGACATTCGACCCCGATGAATTAAAAGCGGCTTTTACGGCAAAGACCCGCGCCATCCTCTTGAACACGCCGCAAAACCCAACCGGACGGGTGTTTACCTACGAAGAACTGACGATGATCGCCGACCTCTGCAAAGAGCATGACGTAGTGGTGATCTCCGACGAGGTATACGAGCATCTGGTTTTCGATTCGGCGCGGCACATCCCTATCGCTTCACTGCCGGGAATGTTGGAACGCACCGTGACGATCAGCAGTCTGGGCAAGACCTTCAGCCTCACGGGTTGGAAAACCGGATGGGTTTACGGACACCCTGATCTGATCAAGGGCGTTTCGCGTGCGCATCAGTACATCACCTTCGCAGGCAATCATCCGGCAATGGTGGCGGTTGCCCATGCCCTGAACCTGCCGGGGACGTACTATGAAGAATTCCAACAGATGTACACCAACAAGCGCGACCTGATCATGCAGGGGTTGACCAAGGCGGGTTTGAAAGCGCAAAAGCCGGAAGGTACATACTTCGTGATGGCGGATTTCTCGGACGTATTCGACGGGGATGACATCGAATTCGCCCGCTACCTCACAACGGAAATCGGCGTCGCCTGCATCCCACCGACGTTCTTTTATTGCACGGAACACGCACACATGGCGAGTACACAGGCGCGTTTCTCATTCTGCAAAGCCGACGACACACTGCGCGAAGCTGGCGAACGGCTGGCGGCACTGGCGAAGTAGCCCTATCAGACGATACTGCACAAGCGCATTGTCCAAGCGAAGAACCGTGATTCACTGAAATTAAAGAGGGCGCGTGTCTGCGCCCTCATTTCATTCGTGCAATCGTAAGCGGATCGCCCCTTAGAACAACAAGAACGCGCCTGCGCCGAAAATTGCGCCCAGAATTCCCGCGATCACAAATCCAGCGATTAAGTACCCGACGAACATGGCGACAACGGTGAACCACTTCTGGTTCGGATCGCTGAACGCATAGAGTTTCTCAAATTGAAGCGCAATCAGGTACAGCGCATAGATGCTTAGCGCAAACGAAACCAGACTAGCGATACCGGAGAGGAAGAACGAGAACACCAACCGCAGGGCAGCGCCAATCACCATTGCCGGAACGTAGGGAATTGCCACTGTGTATGCGTGCTGATAGAGTGGTGCTTGTCCTCCTTGCCGCTTTGCCCACCAGTGCGACACATAGATACCGACATACAGGATTAGCGCCGTAACCGGAGCAGTTAAAATCAGCGCGACAATAACCCCGATTAAGTTGAAGCGAAGTCCAAATGATGCAAGCTGTAATTGCAGAATGATGGAGCTAATGAACGATAACACAGCGGAGATCACGAAGCCAAAACCGACCAGCAACCAGAATCGCCACCACGTCGCCCGCGCCACTTCTTCGTCGTAGACACCGGGTTTGCGCATCAGCACGTCCAAAGCCGTTCGGAAGAGTGCCAGACCGCCATTGAGCAGACTTTGTGGGCTAACCTGCGCCGGTGCGCCGGGAATCGAAACAGGCAGCACAATCGTACCAGCGGGATCGCCTCCGGGCACGCTTCCCGCCGAAGGATCGAGCGGGCGAATCGGGGTCGAGCGTGGGGTTTGCGGTTGAGAGGCAGGGGCATCGGACGCGCCCCCCGCACGAGCATCCAGTTTTGCCAGCACATCACGCGCCCGTTCGTGATTGGGATTGATTTGCAGCACCCGCTGCAAATACTCACGGCGTTTCTCGCGGTTGGTTTCGGCAGCGGCGAGGTAATACCATGCGTTGTCGTTGTTCGGATCGGCGGCAGTGACTTCAAGCATGATCTGTTTGGCACGGGCTTTGTCACCAGCCTGAAACGCTTCAACCCCCTGTTGGAATAGATCGCTGGACATCACTGACTATCCTTTCTAAAAAATGCGTCATTTTTAAATTATAGGCGGAATTGTAAATGCTGCTTGTTTTCATTGCCCCTAATGCTCTACACTGAAAATACAGGGTTTAGAGGACAAAGACAATGGTTCAAAAGGTCGAGTCTCCGGCTGAGGCGAAGATTCTGGACAACATTTTAGGCACGATGGGCAATACCCCGCTGGTACGCCTAAACCGAGTGGCACGCGGTGTACAGTGCGAGGTGGTGGCAAAGGTTGAATACTTCAATCCGGGCAGTTCGGTCAAAGATCGGATCGGCATTAC
>DATGQJ010000493.1:0-13950 GCA_035304265.1 Oceanobacillus sp. | reverse complement strand
TTCAAACCACTCGCTTTGACCGCGAACATGGCAGCGTTCTGGATGCGTGGTTGGAGATGGGAGCACCGGCACATATTCGTCGCGAAGACCTTGCGGTTCTCCAGCAGAAAGCGGAGTTGGAGCACACGGTGCAATACCTTTCCGGTGTCTCAGACCCGTTGACCTTGACTTGCACAGTACAACCGCATGGGGTAACGCTGTTGGACTTCTCGGAGAGTGTAGTGGAGTGATGATCGCTCCAGGTAGAACCAATAGACAGTCCAGGTTGGTGACTTAAGAGCGTGTTATGCACTTGCCCTCATTCCCCAGCCCCTTCTCCCACGCGAGCGGGGGGAAGGGGAGCGATCTACCGGGGCTATGTCCCTCTCCCCGTTTACGTGGGAGAGGGACGGCTTGCCGAAGCGAAGCGACGCAAGCAGGGTGAGGGCAATCTCGACATCAAAGTACATAACACGCTCTAAGCCTGGACTGCTACTCTATCTGATTGAAATCGTACTGTTCCTAACAATCAATTGGGGATATAGAACGCGCTGGTGAATGGGGGTATTCGGGTTCCTGATCAGTGATACCAGATATTCGACAGCTTGCGCCCCCAGCGCCTCGAAGTCTTGATGCACTGTCGTCAGTGGTGGAAGAAAGTAGGCGGATTCTGGCATATCATCGAAGCCGACAACCGAAACATCTTCCGGTATCCGAAACCCTCGCTCATTGAGTGCGGCAATTGCTCCCAGAGCCATCTGATCATTCGCAACCACAAGCCCCGTGAATTCCGCCCCGCCATCGAGCAAAGCCTGAACTGCTTCATAACCGCTTTGTGCAGACCAGTTGCCTTCGACACTCATCTGGTGAAGCAGCCCATGGTGTTCCATCGTATCTACCCAGCTTTGGTGCCGCATGATGGCATCATACCAGTTCAGAGGACCGCTAATTTCGGCAATTTGACGGTGTCCCAGATCAATCAGATGCTCGACAGCCAGTTTTGAACCATGTGCCTGTTCAATAACAACCGACGCAATCCCCGGTTTGGCTTTCACATCAATCTGAATGAACGGAATGTCGCCAGCTAATTCCCCAATTTCCGACATAAAGTCAGTCACAACTGGAGCAATCATGATGATCCCATCAATCAGCAGTTCATGGAGTTCATCTATGGCAGCTTTGACATCTTTATACCCTAGCTGCTGCAAACTGCTTGGCAACACCCGAAAACCGTTCTTTTTTGCGTTCTGCATGATGTTTGAGACCATTTGCCCCGGACCGTAAAACGTCGTACCGAAGCTGATAAGGGCAATGGTATCAGAGCGGCTGGTAACCAGGCTCCGTGCCGCACGATTTGGACGATAATTAAGTTCCTCGATTGACTTCAGGACTCGCCTACGTGTCTTTTCAGAAACATTGGCGTGATTATTGACAACCCGTGAGACGGTCTGGTAGGACACGCCAGAATAGTTTGCAACGTCACGGAGTGTCACCGTTTTTTGTGATGATTTCATTTTGTATTTGGACGGGTCCAGTTGAAATGTGAGACTTACGCGAAATTGGTATCAGACATTTCGCTCACCAACAAACGATTGACAACTCCGATGCATTGTCGTGCGCTACGAAGGTGCTGCTGCCCCTCTTTGCCTTAGCTTGAATACCCCTTGATTCCTGCTCAGCAGTTTCTGCAAGCCTACGAATGCGAACAGCAAAACGCCAATGACAATTTTGATCCACCATGGTGTTAGTGAACCATCCAGCGTGAGGTACGTTTGAATGGTGCCAAGGGTCATCACCGCGATAAACGTACCAATCACATATCCAACACCCCCTGTGAGCAGGGTACCGCCGATCACAACGGCAGCAATGACATCTAGCTCCAATCCTACCGCGATGGTTGAGTCCCCGGATTTTTTAGACAAGGAAAGGACAATACCCGCAAAAGTTGCCAGAAAACTGCTCAGGGCATAGATGGTGATGGTAGTACGTCCAACGGGTACTCCAAGCAGTAATGCAGCGTCGGAGTTTCCTCCAATTGCGTAGACGTTGCGCCCAAAACGGGTAAAATGGGCGAGGAATATGCCCGCAATCAGCGTCAGCAGAAACATTGCCGCTGCAAATGTGAAGCGCCCTCTGTCCGGGAAGATATAGACGAGGCTAGAGATTTGCTCGTAAAAAGGATGATCGATTCTTATTGAATCGGTTGAGAGGACATATGCCATGCCTCGTGCCAGAAATAGTCCTGACAACGTTACGATAAACGCAGGGATTTTGAAGCGGTGGATAAGAAATCCCATCGTTGCGCCAAAAAGCGTCCCAATGGTCAGGATAACCGCAAAGGTTACTATTGGGTCCCACCCATTACGCCCAATCATTAAGGCACAGAAGACACCCGTAAATGCGATCACCGAGCCAACGGACAGATCAATGCCACCGGAAAGAATGACGAAGGTCATTCCTATAGCGGCGATACCCCAGTAGGCATTATCTCTGAGCAAGTTGCCGACGACGCGCATTGATGCAAAGCTGGAAAACCGGGAGTAGGCAATCGCATATAACACCAGGAAAACGATAAATGTCATCAGGAGTGGTATAAAGCGGGATCTCATGCGGTTCTCCTAAATATCTGGGTGATAAACCGTCTAAATTCTGGTGATTGAAGCAGCAAGACGGCTAAAACGACGAAAGCTTTTACGACGAGATTAGTGGTAGGGTGTAGCGTGCTCACATATAATCCGACGAGCAAACTCTGGATGATTAAGACACCCACCACACTTAGAGCAAGATAGAAACGTCCACCCGTGAGTGCCGTGCCACCAATCACAACCGCTAAGATAGCGTCAAGTTCTGCGAACAAACCCGCTGTATGCGGATCGGCGGATTTCACCTCTCCCGCAACGATCATACCGGCAACCGCCGCGCACATACCGGACAAGACATAAACGAACAGTTTGATCATGCGCGATTGGATACCTGCATAATGACTGGCGCGATCATTCGCCCCCACCGCCTCGATCAGCAGTCCCAGCGCCGTCCGGCGCACCAGCAGGGTCACGACAATCAAAACTGCAATCGCGATAAAGATTGGAAAAGGAACTCCAGCGACAACCCCGCGTCCGAGAAAAGCAAGGCTGTCGTTCGTAAAAGTCGGCGACTGTCCTCCTGTTATCAATTGAGCAACCCCACGACCCGCAACCATCAAAATGAGGGTCGCAATGATTGGCTGCAAATCCATAAAGGCGACAAGAATGCCGTTCCAGAGACCACAGATTGCACCGACGCCAATCGTAATCAGGATGACAAAGCCCGGCTGGTAAAAGAACTCAGTTGCGCCACTTTCATAGTTCCTGATGAGTACCACCGCCACCGCCGCAGAAATTGCCATCACCGCACCCACCGAGAGATCAATTCCTTTGGTCGCTATCACCAATGTCATCCCGATGGCAAGTAGGGCGTAAGGCGCAGAATTGTCGAGAATGTTGATCAAGCTTCCGATGAGACGGTCATTGACCATACGAATTTCGAAAAAATTCGGGGAAATCAGCCGATCCACGAACAAAATCAGCAATAATGCCACCACCGTCCATAACGCCCGCGAGTCGCCCCGGATCGGTCCAATCATGCGGAAGTTGCCTGGTCGCTTGTTCTCGGAATAAACTTCTTTTCCTTCTAAATTCATCTTTGCCTCTTGAAAGTTACGTGCATTGACTTAGGCGGCTTTTTGAGACCTGAACTCGCTGAGGGGAGCACAATGAAATCAGTTCGCTGCTATCGCCTGCATAATCGCTTGTTCGTTGATTTCATCTCCTACCAGTTCACCCACCTTCTTGCGGTCACGCAGAACGATGACTCTATCGCTGTAATCGACAATTTCCGCCAATTCAGAAGAGATCACCAGCATGGCTTTGCCCTCTTCGGCAAGTCGCTTGACGATTTGGATGATTTCAGCATGAGCGCCCACGTCGATGCCGCGTGTCGGTTCATCCAAAATAAGAAAGTCAGGGTTTGAAACCAGCCAGCGTGCCAGAATTACTTTTTGTTGATTACCGCCGGAAAGCTCTTTTACAGGCTTTTCGGCACTGGAAGTGGCTATACTCAGCGCCTTGATCATTTCGTCAGCAAGCATATTCTGCTTCTGGCGTGAGAGATAATTAAACCATCCCATTTTCGCTTGTAAGGCAAGGATGATATTTTCACGAACGCTCAAATCGCCGATGATACCTTCGACTTTACGGTCTTCGGGACAAAGTCCAAATCCGTATTGGATTGCTTTGCGAGGAGACGTAATTCTGACTTGTTTACCCTTAATGTAAGCGTCGCCTTGATCATTTTGCTCAATTCCAAAGATGAGATGCGCAATTTCTGTGCGTCCAGAACCCAACAAACCCGCTAATCCGACAATCTCTCCCGGTCGAATTTCGAGGTCAAAAGGTTCAATCATTCCCTGACGCGCGTAGCCACGAACTTCCAAAAATGGAGTTCCTGTGACCTGATTTGCCTGTCCGTGCCTATGTTGATCGCTTAACTCATCCGTGAGTTCTTTGCCGAGCATTTCCGTAATGAGTTGAACTTTGGATAGCTCGGTGATGCGATGCTCTCCCACTTTATGCCCGTTGCGGAGGACCGTAATCCGATCTCCGATTTCATACACTTGATCCAGAAAGTGGGTAATCAGGATGATGCCAATGCCCCGCTGTTTAAGGGAGCGAATAACGGAAAAGAGCATCTCCACTTCATGGTGATCAAGGCTGGAAGTGGGTTCATCTAAAATAAGAACCTTTGCAGAAAGTTCAACACCACGAATAATCGCAATGATCTGCTGGATTGCTACGGAATAGACTGAGAGATTGCGGGTGACATCAATATCCAAGCCAAAATCTTTGAGCAGTTGTTTTGCCTGCCGATTGATAGCCGCCATATTGATCATCCCAAAACGCATGGGCTGGCGACCCAGAAAAATATTCTCGGCTACCGACATCGTAGGGATGAGGTTGATTTCTTGATAAACGGTACTAATACCGAGTTCCTGCGCATGGCGCGGACTGCGAGGGTTGATTTCCTTGCCTTCCAGCAGGATGGTTCCACCGTCTTTTGGGTAGACCCCTGTGATTAATTTGATGAGGGTAGACTTGCCCGCTCCATTTTCGCCTACCAATACGTGAACTTCACCCGCATATAGCGTGAAATCCACATCTGAAAGCGCAACTGTTGAAGGGAAAACCTTGGTCAGTCCCTTTGTTTCCAATAAAGGTGAACTGTCTTGCCCACTCATATTGAATTTCCTATAAATTCTCTATTCCAAACTTGCCCTTTATAAGGGAGGGTTGCAAACGGCAGGTCTTGATCGCAATTTGCCCCCTCCCTCATCGCATCGTGTTATATACCGATGCTCATTCACATCTTCCTGTCAGCCGTGTCCGGTTCAAATCAGTGATCCGCGTCGTAGGCTTCGCGGGACGTATACAGACCGCCACCCACAGGAATCCACTTGGGGAGTTCTTCGCCATTGAGGTAGGCAACCACAGCATCAAATGCGGGCCCGCCCATAAATGGACTCAGTTCGACGGTTGCATTGGTTTCGCCAGCGTCCAGCGCATCGAAGATGTCGGGAATCGCATCCACTGACACGATGAGAATGTCTTCAGCAGGAACTAATCCGGCTTCCTTGATAGCTTCGATTGCACCAATCGCCATGTCGTCATTGTGGGCGAAGACAGCGCAGATGTTGGCGGGGTCTTCAGAGCTGAGGATGCTCTCCATCACCGCTTTGCCTTCAGTGCGCACAAAGTTGCCGGTTTCTGAATGAATGATCTGCATACCGCTGAACAAGCCGATGACCTCGGTAAAACCAGTGTGACGATCTTCGGCAGCGGCAGAACCAACCGTCCCATACAGTTCGACGATATTGCAGTTACCGGATGTTGCCTGTGCCAACCATGCCGCTGCAAGACGACCTTCATGGACGAAGTCAGAGGAAACGCGGGTGACGAACAGGGATTCGTCGCTATCAACGTTACGGTCAACGATGATTACCGGGATACCAGCATCAGCGGCTTCCTGTAGAACATCATCCCAACCGCTTTCAATAACCGGGGCAAGGATGATAGCATCAACGTCGCCCTGCGCGATCCAGGCACGCATTGCCGCAATCTGATTTTCTTGGCTTTGTTGAGCATCGGAGAACAACAAGTTAATGCCGCGTGCTTCAGCTTCTGCCTGAACCGCTTCCGTAAATGCGGTACGCCACGCACTCTCCGAACCAATCTGCGAGAACCCAATGGTGAGTCCTTCGCCGCCTTCCTGCGCACTGACCATCGGAACAATAAGTGCCAGCACGACTAAAACCAGTAGACTTAACTTTGCAAGTCGCATTTCAAAACCCCTTTTAAGCGAATATTGCAGACGTCGTTGATAGTCCTATGCAACTGCTCAAATCAAGCCTCGTCTCTACGCGCCTACTGTAATGGACGTAGGAGAAACTCAGCATTGACTTGATATTGGTTTTTGCTCAAACTTCTGGCTGGCACAGGTATGGGTTTGCTGTGGCATGTTGACCGCGTGACACACAGACCCATCTTGCGCCACCATCGTTGAACCCTTTTGAAGCTCTTTGACTCCTACTTTCCAGAGCTTAAATTCGACCAACTCCTCTGGCTTTGGAAGTCCGTATAACACGTTTTTTGCAAAGATGGTTTGTGTCGCTCCCTCCTGATGGTAACTATTATTCCCTGATGGCAGTAACCAGCGAACAGAAAATGTGAACGTTCTCAGATTGTGACATGTGCTCATCTCGGAGTCAAGAGATTGGGGCAAATTTTTGGAAACGGACCTGATTTTCAGTAAGTAGTTGCCACTCCAAGTATTCCAATTCTTTTATGTATATCACTCATTTATCTCAGTGAAATGAGACCGACATCTCTATAAAATGGGAATTTGATGTGAAGCTTCACAATCATCTTACGAAATGAAAGGAGCCTTTTAGTTCAACGTCTCTTGACGGGTCGTACTGGCAACTGAAAACACAAATTCGGTACCGAAGGCTTGCGCGGGTGTGAGCGCCCCTCGCAGCGGGTGGTGAAGCACGTGTTCCACCGCCCGAACGCCCGCCGCTGCTGTGAACCGATAAGCTTCTATCGTTTCGAGCCACGCTTCAGCAGACTGTCCCGCTTCATTACTGACTTTAGCATAGAGGTAGGTTCGCCCGGTCTCGCGTCGGGAAGCGCTGGGACCCGTGATACTTCGTTCGATGAACCACCCTAATCCTTGTCGGATGATTCTGGCACGCAACAGGGGTTCGATCAGGAAGCCAAAAGCGCGGGCAAATTGCGCCTGTCGCCTCGACACCATCAGGTACGCGGTGATATTGGGAATACGCGCCGCGTGATAGGTCGCTGACAGATCGCCCCATGGGATGGGTAGCCCCACCCGTTCTCCTTGCGGAAACCGAAAGCGCCGGGTCCCAGCGCCCAACCGGAGCGGCACCAGACGCCCATTGCGCCGCGCGACATTCCCATGCGCGATCATTTCCAGCGAGGTTTTCAACGTGCCCGCACTGGCACCCATCTCATTGCGCTGCGCCACGCCAAGTGCATCAATCGCTACCTCCACCTGAGTAGGTTGTTCGACCTGCTGAAGCAAGCTCTGGATCAGGCAGTCGCTGGGCACAATGTCGAATCCGACTCCGGGGATGAGCGCAATTCCGCGCTGGCGAGCGGGTTCGTCCTGTGTGTAAATCCGTTCAAACACCGCGATCTCGCCGGTGATATCGAGGTAATGCGCCCCGCTATCCAGACATGCCGCCACCATAGGGGCACTCGTCTCAACGAAAGGACCCGCTGCATGGAGCACCACCGCTGGTTTATGTTGCCTTAAAACCGTTGTTGCATCTTCGAGGTCAAAAGCGACGGCATCCAGACCAAGCGACTTCGCCATCGCCTGAAGCTTTTCGGGGGAACGTCCCGCTAGCAGCGGGCGATGTCCACGTCGAAGGGCTTCATCTGCCAACAGCCGCCCGGTATACCCATATGCGCCATAAAGCATCCATGTCTGCACTGATTTGGCTCCAACCATGCTACACAAATAGCGGAGACATCTGTGCGCGAGTGAGCAACTGCTGCATTTCGGCATCCGTAGGACGATGCTCAAATCGACGTGCGGCGTCCAGCACTTTGGGCAGCACTTGAAGGTCGCCCACGGTGTTAAGGAACACATTTTCACGTCCCAGCACCCAGTGAACCGCCAGATCGATATCCGCCTGCTCGGTCAGGGGTTCGTACCAGGTCGCGTGGGTCTGATGTCGTCCCTCCCAGGGGCGGCGGGTGATGCTCTTGATGGTCTGCACCGCCACCTGCCTTTGCTGACACCGTATCATCAGCGCCTCGAAATCGGCGGCATACTGCGGATTCTGCATCATGACATAGCTGTACGGCAGTAGCACCGAGTCGAAGTCGAACCGTTCGAGGCTTTGCTGATGGCGTGCGGCGACAACAAGGTCGTGTCCGGTCACGCCGATGAAACGGATCAGTCCCTGATCGCGGGCTTCCACCAGCGCTTCCAACGCACCACCCGGTCCCAGTGCCGTTTCCCACGCCTGGGCATCGACCAGATAATGCAGTTGCAGCAGGTCAATCTGGCTCACCTGCAAACGTTCAAGCGAACGGTGGAGCTGCTCGCGGGCTTCGGCATAGGTGCGTTCACCGGTTTTCGAAGCCAGAAAGAAGTGCTGCCGATGCTGGCGCATCCACGGTCCGATGCGTAATTCCGAGTCACCGTAGCTGGCGGCGGTGTCGATGTGGTTGATGCCGTATTCCAGCAGCAAGTCGAGGGTGCGATCTGCCTCCGCCTGAGTGACTTTGCTGAGCGCTGCCGCACCAAAAATGAGGCGGGTGCTGAGGTGTCCGGTACGTCCAAAAGGAATTTGGGGGATCATCTGGTTGTCCTTTTTGAAAGCCGATTGTAACGCAGCGCATCATTCCAGCCACTAACGTTCTAATAATCAGCGGCAACTTTGACTCAGCATATACCATCGGCTATCCTTTCCATTATGAGATAGCCTGGCGAATTGTCGGTTTTGAACCAAGCGTCAAAAATCAGTTCACAGTTGCGTTCAACTGAGGGAAGAAAGTACACCCCTGCGTTATGAGCGAGAACATCCTTAAACAACATATGGAAAATGGCACCCCGAACAGTCGGGCGTTGTATGACCGATTTATAGGAATTCTGGATGAAATTGGTGCTTATACCGTGCATCCGGCAAAATCTACGATCACTTTCAAAGGAACGAGACGGGGATTTTGCGGTGCACATCCTAAGCGAGACAGCTTGATCGGGTATTTTGACTTGACGCGAGCAATCGAGTCCGATCCGCGCATTCGTTCAGTCACCCCATACACCAAAAGACTGTTTGTACATCATTTCCGTATTTCTTCTATTGATGAGATGGACGAGACGTTCCAATCCTGGATTCGGGAAGCGTATCGTGTTGGTCAGGGCGATCACCTCAAGCAATCTGAATAGTGAAAGCAAAAGAGGCAGCATATTCGGTGAATATGCTGCCTCTTCGCATTTAAAGGCACTTATTAGGGCAGACCGTACACTCTTACCGTATGATCTGATCCAGACGTTGCGATCAGCGTTTGATCAGGCGACCACGCGACGCTGTTCAACCAGTCGTTGTGATCGTCCAGCGAAGCCAGCAGTTCCCCAGTTTCAACGTCGAAGACATATAATCCTCTGCTGCTGGTGTAGGCGATCAGTGTGCCGTCCGGGCTGAACGCCAGCGCATCAACAATGCCATCGCCATCGAGTTCGCGCAGAAGTTGATAGTTGCTGGCATCGTAAAGCTTAACCGTGAATGAATCCACTACCGCCAGAATGCTGCCATCTGGTGAATAAGCAACACCTGTAACATTTTCCGCGCTGGTATCGGCGCCGCCTGCAATCCGCGTCGCAAGATTTAGCTCCGGCATGGCATTTGTATCCCACAGCCATAGATTTTCATCATAATCAGAGAATGCCAAAGTGCTGCTATCTGGGCTGAAGGTGACAGCGGTGGTGATATTGGTATGACCAACGGCAGCGGCGATTTCACTGCCAGTGGCAGCGTCCCACAAATGCACATACTGGTCATCGCTGATCGATGCCAGTTGAGAGCCATCCGGGCTAAACGTCAAGTCATTCACTGCGCCTTCTACGGTCATCTGTGCCTGCGGAGATTGGCTCGCGGTGTCCCACACAACAATTTTGCCATCTGAATCGCCGCTGGCAAACAGGGTTCCATCCGGGCTAAAGATAACCTGATGAATACGACCAAGCTGTTCATTTCCTGCGGTGGCAATGTTCGCGATTTCGGTACCATCAGCGCTGTTCCACAGGCGAACGGTCCTATCCGCCGCGCCTGTCACAATAGTACCATCCGGGCTAAAGCTGATGGTAACGGGCGTGCTGGTATGTCCTTCGAGCTTTGCCCCTTCTTCACTGTTGGTCACATTCCACAGGTATACCGCGTTATCAGAACCCGCAGCAGCAAGCCATTCGCCATCAGGGCTGAAGCTCACTTCCGCCTCGAGGCGGAAACTCCCTTCAAGCCGAAGCTCGGTAGAAGCGGCAAGATCATACAGGAGGATGCCACTGCTGCCTACGTTGAGCGCCAGCAGCGTGCCATCAGGGCTGAACGCCATATTGTCCGTACCGTAGCTTGGGTCAATGACCGCAGTAACAGACTGTGCGGCAATATCCCACAAGACAATATCCCCATCGAACTCAGAAACGGCAAGCGTGGTACCATCCGGGCTGATGGCAATAGTGCGCGTTTCACCGTCGCTGAGCAGCACGGGCGGCTCACTCTCGGTCGCAAGATTGGTGGGTTCATACAGCCAGACACCGACTGTCCCGTTCACCGCTAATAAGCTGCCATCCGGGGTAAACTGTGCGTGCTCCGCAGAGCCGCGCCCCAGACGTATAAGTTGCACCAGTTCACCCGCGTTATCGCTGGTGATGAGCTGGCGGCTGTCCTGTGCAATACCGGTTGCCACCGAGAGCAGCAGAGATGCTGCCATGAAACTGATCGTGAGTATACGTTTTAGCATTGAAGCACTCCTTGGTTTTATACAAGGGGCAGTATAGAAGTCGTGCGTTGCAGCAGCGTTGCATTTCCGTTGCGAATTACAGGTGCAGCGCAATAAAGGCTTTCATCAAACGGCTTATGTAAAACATTCCCTGTCCACGCGGCTCCAGAATGCCGTGATTGACCAATTCGCGCACAACAGGCTTTGCATCGGTTGTGTGCCACAGGGCTTGAAGCGTGTGCAGGTGGAAGACGGTTGTCTCGCCTGCTGCCTGACCGATCAGGCGCAGATAAGCCTGCATCGGCGTGGAGATGTCCTGAAGGCTTCGCTTCAGCAGATCAGCGATGTTATGGAGGGGTTCGTTGGCGGGAAGTGTGTAGCCAAGGGGCGGCGTTGCAGATAGTATCTGCTGGAAGAGGGCAAGACTTCCTTCATCAGGGGATAGGTCACCGTGTTGGTTGAGAATCGCGCTCAGCGCATGGATAAACAGGGGCAAGCCTTCTAACTCGCCAGAATAAGACTGTGAAGTCAATGCACGGAACAGTGTGCGACTTTCCACCGGATCGAGCAGCGAGAGCGAGAGCATATCCGTGTGCCGCGCTGCCAGAAAGTGCGCAACAGGAGGCAGGCGGGTTGTGATAAGGACACGACATCCGTACCCCCCCAACAGCAAATAATAGACATGGCTCACGTCCCAAACGTCATCAAGAATGAACAGAGCCGAGCGCCGTGCAAAATAAGCATTGAGCCTTAAAACCAGCGCTTCAACTGTCGGTTCAGCGAGTTCAATGTCGCACTGGGCAGCCCAACGATTGAACAACGCGGGAATATCAGGATCACGCCCCAATGAAGCACAGAAAACCCTTGCTTCAAATTGCTGCTGTATTCGGCTGTCATGCATCACGCTGGCTGCTAATGCCGATTTGCCCACACCTGCCATGCCACAGATCACCACTGGCATCCGTGCCTGTGACTGTGGTGAGAGCATCTGCTGAATGATGCGTTCACGCAGGGCATCACGCCCGATCAATGGCGTAGGGGTTATTAAGGAAAACAAAATCCTCTTCCTGAGCAAAATTTTGCCAAGCATAGCAGCCTGCTGTGCCAAAATCGTTGCAGCATGATTTTGCAACGCTTATGCATCGGTTTTGCATCGCTCATCCCCTACCATGAGCACAAACCGACTGTACAGGAGAGCAACATGAAACTAAAACAGACTTCAATTTTGTTGATCGCCCTGCTGCTGCTCGCTGCATGTGGCGGTGCAGAGACTCCCGGGGCGACAGAGGCATCTACACAGCAGCTATCAGAGAACTTCAACATCAGTGAGGGCGGGATCAACCTGAGCTTCAATTATCCAGAAGGATGGGCGGCTCAGTCATCTGATGGGCAAATTCTGCTGGCAAATTCATCGGAGGTACTGGATACTATCGGCACCGGGTCGCTTGAAAGCGTCGATATTCCTGACGGCGGTTACGGGATGCAGCTTGTCCTGCTGCCTACCGACGAAATGCCCCCGGATACAAGCCCGACTGACCTGCTCTCGATGCTGGCGGAAGGCGCTGCAAGCGAAGGCGTGACCGTAGGTGCTGTTGAAGAAGTACAGGTGAACGGGCAACAGGGTGCCAAAGTCAGCGCGACACTCCCGCAGGATACAGGTGAGATTTACCTGTTCCGCAGCGGCGACTATTATGTGATGGCTTATGCCGCCGCATCCACTTACGCAGACTTCGCCAACACGACACAGGCGATCTTGAACACCCTTCAGGTACAGTAAGGCGCTAAACACAGGGGTGAGAGGCACATACTCACCCCTGCTATCACATCACCCCGAAGAGACTTTTCGCATGGGCAACTAGCAGCGCATGAATTTGAAAGTCGCCGCTGCCCAAAGGCTCCATAAGTCCGCGATTGACAAGCACTCTGACAATAGGCTTGGCATCAGGAACATCCCACACCGCCTCCAACGCCACCAGATCAAACGTCGCAGGCTTGGGCGCGAATACCCCCAACAGCGCGAAATATTGGCGCGTTTCCGGATCAAGGCGATCCGTACTGCGGCGCAGCAGCACCGCGATGGTCGGGGTCGTGTCCTGAACAAACTCGGCACGGTCTGCCGGAGTCCGCGCTTCCAGCAAGCGCGTCCCCTCCCGCAGTTCAACCAGCAAGTCCTCAACCCCCCAACCCATCGCATGTTCCGCCCAGAGCAACCGCCCCGCCACCTGAAGCGCCAGCGGCAGCCCTTCTAGATCCCGAATTAGTTCGCGCGTGGCATCAGGGTTCTGCTCAACAACTTCATGTGCCAACAGCCTTAACAGCTCTAGCGACTGGTCTTCACTGAGAATCGGCAGCTTATAGATACGCTCAGGGGATACAGTAATGGCTCGAGCAATATCATTGGCGCGGCTGCTGGCAAGGATCGCGCTTTGGCTGCCCCCAACCTGGAACGGCGTAAAATCGCTCACGTTCCATACATCGTCTATGATGAACAGGATTTTTTTGTCTTTCAGCAGGGCGGTCAGGCGTGCGCAGACCTCTTCCACAGTAAACGTGTCTTCGTTCAGAGACAGCCCTACCGCATCCGCCCATGTTTTTAATTCTGCCAGTATGTTCGGGCGCTCTCCCAACGACACCCACAGCACACCATCGGGGAAGGCTGTGTGAATTTCCGGGTCATGTGCCAGCGTTGCGCTCAACGTGGTCTTGCCAATTCCGGGCCACCCCTGAATGACCACTGGACCCGCTCCCGGCACAGCAAGCAGCCGCTTCAGATCAGCGATAGCCTGTTCTCGTCCTAATACCAGCGGCGGGACAGGGGGAAGCCTGCCGAAAACAGGCGGTACATTCATGTACGGCGCAAGCCATCGCTCCGCTTTGATGTCTTCGTAAAGCTGGACAGTTTCAC
>DATGQJ010000492.1:0-4552 GCA_035304265.1 Oceanobacillus sp. | reverse complement strand
TATAGAACGTAACTATGCCTATATACGTCGGGAGGCGAAGTTGGTTGCAATCATTACTCGGTTCCAGTAAAAGTGATCATCTCTAAATCTGTGAGAGGACGCAGTCCGGGTTCACCTTCAAGCGGCGTGACCCAAACAACGTCCCATGTTTCATCGGAGGTTTCTGCCTGCCATAGAACTGAGCTAATCAAATCATCGTCCTCAAAACGATAGTGGATAAGGTCATCGAGTCCATCTTCAGGCTCTCTAAACAGAACAAATCCGTCTGCTGTACCATATAGTTCCTCTGTAACCCTATATTGCTGTATCTCAGGCGGGAGAGCGAAGAGACCTCCATTGCGATCTAGATAATGTGTCCAACCAACGTTTTCCCAATCTCTTCTAGTCAGAAGCGCGATTTTACGTCCGTTGTCAATGAATGAGATTGCCCGAATATCGCTCGTTGGAGAATAAAGAATGGGTGTTCTGTTGCCATCATTCCCCAGCACGTTAATAACATTTGGCTTGTGACCAGCGCCTAATCCATAGGTTTGCTCGTATTCAAGTTCAGTGTTGACTTCTAATTCGATCCGCTCACCGATCCCTAAAAGGTGGCGCGATTGCAAGTAACTGATGGGATGGGGATAGTTCACCATTTCCGAAAAAGTGCCCTGTTTTATGTTCCATTCCCATACACGGGTTCGACCCTCATAAGGAACTTCATCGAAATGAACGATGTCGCCTTCAAAAGTAACCGGGTAGCCTACAAACGGAAACCACTCGGAAGTGTCGGGATGCCGCCTTCCAGGGCGTAACTCTGACAGGACGCGCCCTGTTCCAATTTCAAGGACTATCATCCGCGAGTTCACATGCCAAAACCATTCATCGAACCACCAAGCCAGACCGATTGCAAGTCGTGTCCCTGTCTCATCAAACACCGCGTAGCAAGAATGTGCATAAGTGAAGTTGAAATAGGCGACCTGCGATCCGTTCATCAAGTCGTAGACAAATACGGTGCTGTCCGCCCCAATACGGGCGCAAATTGTCATATAGCGACCATCGCGTGTGAACTCAGGGAAATACCAGTAATAGTAATCATCTATAATATAACCGTAGGGCAGTCGAATCGGCACGATTAACCGTGAACCATCCTCGTATACTCGCATCAATTCCTGTGTGGAATTGTTCCACATCCACACCGACCATTCGTTCTCATCCTGTGCCACAATAGGCAACGCTAGCAGCAGAAAGCACACAATAACAGGCAGGTCTTTTCGAAGCATCAACTTTGCCCCTATCCCAATCCTGACAAAAAGATACCCACCCCATACACAATCAACATCTGCGCAGGTCCGTAGGTCAGCCATACCCAATCATCTATCCAGCGGAAATAGGCATGGTTGAACAACCGCGCCGCGAGGATCAAATCGCTGGTGAGGAACAGCAGTGCCCCTAAAGCAACCGGAGCGAATCGTCCATCTTGCAGCGCGAGACCGCCTGCCAGTCCCGCCGTCGTCGCCAGCAGCAGCGCGTAAGGCAGCGCCGCCCAATGAAGGATGGATGCTCTTTCCGCACCGCGCAGCACCACGAGATACCAGAACGTCGCGCCGATAATCCACAGCACAATCAACGCCGCCCAACGCGGTGCGGACGCATCCAATCCCAAGCGTCCTGCCAGCGTCAAAAAAGCCGCGATGTAGGCGATGTGTCCCAGCCCGAACGCGCCGATCCCGCCGAAGATGTACTTATCATTTCGCAAAATCAGCTTTGCCATGAACAGGTCGCCGAGGAAGCCAAGTGTCATACCCACAGCAACCAGTGTCATCACGTCTGCGTATAGAGAATCACGATGGAGCAGGGTGTAACTCCACGCGGCGATCACCAGCGTCAGCGACGACGCCATGCGCGTCCAGCGGGGCATTCGGCGGGTACGTTCGGCGTCCGGCTTGCCAATGACCATCCCGCCAAACAGAAGCAACGCCCACACAATCCAGAGGACAAACAGCAGTGAGTTTAGAAGTGTCTCAGACAATATGCCATAATCCTGAAAGTAACGTAAAATGAAACACTAAACAAAGGAGCAGCAATCATGATCAAGCGAATTCTCGTCTGGGTGTTTCAGGCTGTTATCGTCCGGTTCGTCTTAAATCGACTTCGCCGTCGCCGTCGCTAAACCCGCATCAATCTTAGCGTGAGTCGGTTTTCGCGCCACTACCCTGATATGTTATGTTATGGACATGGTACTGGCGTTTTTCACTTTTGCTTTCGCGCTCTGGCTGGGGTTGTATCTCATCCAGCGCGACCCACATAAACGGCGCTTGCGCTACAGCGGCTTTGGGCTGATCGCCTATGCGCTGGCGCTGGCAGCCGACTCTTTGAGTCCCTATGCAGGCGATCCGTCTCTGGCGGCGAGTCTGGCGCAGGTCAACCGTGCCTTGATTTTTCTCCCCGCCGTTTTCTGGACAGCGGCGGCGTTTTCTCTCACGGATGAGCCGCCATCATTTCGCCATTTCGATCTCGTCGTTGGGACGCTGGCAGTAGTTCTCTTCATCATGGGGTTGGCGGGCGATACTGCCTACACCATCGCCGATATTCTCGCCACCATCCTGCTGCTTGCCGCGCTGGTGAAGGCATGGCGCTTTGCCCGACAGCTACAATTCCGGCGGCGGGTTGGCATTCTGATCACGGCAGCCTTGTTTTTCTCGCTCACAATGGGCTTGATCATCCTGTATTTGGACTGGCTGCCGCGCGATCTGCTGCTGTTCACACTCGGCTTCGACCTACCGTTTCTTGGCTTTGCCATCGCCGCGCTCGACGCTTTCGACGAAGGGGAGGCGCTGCTGCCCGATGCGCTGCGTTCGCTGGTAATTTCGGCATTTGCCGCGCTGCTGTTCGGCGGATTGATCGCCCTCGGCATTGCCCTGAATGGCGCAACGACGTTTCCACTGGCGGCGCTGTTGTTCGGCATCACTGCTGCCGCGATTCTGCTGCAAGTCTATGGGGCAACTTTGCAAGCGGTGGCAGATCGTCTCGCGCTGCGTCGTCAACCGGGGATGGTACAGGCACGCGCCGAACTCCGCGCTGCCGCCGATGCCTTGCCGCGTCTCAACCCGTCGCTCGATCTGCTGAACTTGAACGAAGATGAATTTGCCCGACTCACCCGCCGCGCCATCAGCCATATGAGCGATCTACCGCGTCTTGCCGCCAGCCCGCTCACCCAACTCCCCATCATCGAAGCGCGATTGAAAGCACGCGGCGTACAGGCAAATACATTGGAACGCGCCGCCGAACTCAAATCGCTGCTCACTGAATGTATTTTGCGGCTGAAACCTGAAGGTGTTGTTTTGGCGAAGGGCGACTTTGGCACGACGGGCGAGTGGCGGCATTACAACGCGCTCTACTTTCCCTACGTTGTCGGGCTGCGTCCCTACAGCCAGAATCATCACGCCGATGATTTAAGCGAAACCGAACGAATGGCGCTGGCATGGTTCCGCGCCGAAGTGCCGGAGCGCACCCTGCACAACTGGCAAAATGCTGCCGCAAAACTCATCGCCCAACAGTTGATGGAAGTCAGCTACGCCTGAACTTGGCAGTATTTGGCAGTGAAATGTGTGGTTCTGGCAGTGCCGATTTCCCTATGCTGGTAGGCATCTTTCAATTGCTCAGGAGGTGCTTACCATGTCTTTTCAATTCTGGCGGCGTTGGCTCATCGTTGCCACGTGCGGGGTCATCGTCTACGGGTTCAGCTTCATCCTGTTCCCCGACCTCACCCAGAGTCTCTTCAATATCATCTTTTTCGGGTCGGCGGATGCGTCTCAGTCATTCAGTAATGACGCCAATGCCTACATTGCCTTCGCGCATGGGGTGTTGGGCGCGGTCATGATCGGCTGGATGGTCGCTTTACTGCCGATTTTACTGGGACCCTTCGGGCAGGGTCAGCGCAGCGCGTGGAACGCAATCGCCTTCTCGCTGATCGAATGGTACGGCATCGATACCGTTTTCTCACTGCATTCGGGGGTTCCCGCCAACGCCCTGTTCAATACCGCTTTGCTGGTACTGTTTGCCATTCCGCTGGCTGCCACTTACGGATATTTCCGACAGGGCACAAAACCAGCCGAGCCAAGAGCGGCGCAAGATGTCTATGAGGGCTTGCGCCGACAAGGGTAGATGATCAAAACGACATTTAGCCATCAGGTCTGCTGGTGGCTAAATGCTGTTCGCTTCACTCAATGCGTTGATTTCATTGACGACTTGCGCAAGCACTTCCGATGTCTGCCAGCCGGAAACCAGATACTTCCCTTCAAAAATCAGCGCCGGAACGCCGCGCAGCCCGTAAGCATACGCCTGTCGTATCTCGTCGTTGACGATGGCTTCGTACTGTGGGTCATCAATAGCAGCGAGAAGTTTTTCACCATCCAGCCCAACCTTTACAGCAACGTCTTTCAATACGCTCGTTTCTTCGATATTGCGTCCTTCCGTCCAGTAAGCGTGAAAGACCGCATCGTGGAACGCCGCGCCAACTGCTTCGCCCTGTGCCTCAGCGTACTTCGCCGCGATCAGGGCGGGACGGCTG